>JBDTSA010000433.1:0-2506 GCA_039931335.1 Acidobacteriota bacterium | reverse complement strand
ATAATTCTGCCCGAGTGATCGTTTTGCAAATGGCTGGTGACGGATTCGCATGGAGACTTCATTTGTGGCTCCGTAAAAAGAATAGGTCCGCTAAATGCGCGGGCAATAAGTTTCTTGTCTTTCCCGTATTTCTCGGATAACCTTTTTTCGGTCAGACTGGATACCCCGTGATCTCAATGTCTTCGCCGTGTCGCTCGACAGAAACGTCCTTGAGTGTCACGGCTTCTTCTATGGTCGAAGCTCCGCGACCGCCGAAAGCGAACGGTGCGTCCGCTCCGCCGATTATCCTCGGCGATATCATCAGCGAAATCTTGTCGATCAATACCGCGTCGCGAAACGCGCCGGCGACCTCAGTTCCGCCTTCGACTAAAACGCTTTGAAGCTCCCGCTCAAGCAGCGCCTGAAGTACAGCGCGTAGATCGCGCGCGTCGATTCTTAATACATCGACTCCCCTCGCGATCATCGCCGCAATCTTTTCATTGTCATCGGCGTTCGAGACGATTATGGTGGGCGTATCGACCGCGGTTGTAACGACCGCCGCGTCGAGCTGGGTACGAAGTCGATTATCGAGAATTACGCGGACAAGCTTTCGTCGCCGCTCGAGACCGCTGCGATCAGTCAAGCTGGGATCGTCAACGACGACAGTGTTCGCACCGACGAGGATCGCGTCATGCTCGTGACGCATTGCATGGACCCGCGCGACTGCCTCTTCACCCGACAGCGCAGTTGAGATGCTTCGGCCCAACGAGATACGTCCGTCCAGCGACATCGCCATTTTCAGATGAACGTATGGTCTCGCCTTTTTGTGCCAGCAGATGAATTTTTCATTTAGTCGCGAAGCCTCCTCCGCGAGAAGTCCCGTCGCGACTTCGACACCGGCATCGCGTAACGCCTGGAATCCTTTTCCCGAGACGAGGGGATTTGGATCTTCGATCGGAGCGACGACTCGCACGATTCCGGCTTGGATGAGAGCTTCGGAACACGGAGGCGTCTTTCCTTGATGCGAATGCGGCTCAAGCGAAACGTACGCCGTGGCTCCGCGGGCACGCTCGCCCGCTTGTCCCAACGCAAGGACTTCGGCGTGAGTCACGCCGTTGTAGGCGTAACTTCCCTCTCCGACGACTTCACCTTCTTTCGAGAAGATGACGCAGCCAACAAGTGGATTCGGCGAAACTAGGCCAACGCCTTGACGAGCGAGCTCAAGCGATCGAAGAGACATTCGCGTGTCCAGATCGTCACCGGGTTTTGAAGTAAACGTATCCAAGTTAATTAAAAAGTCCGTTGACGTAACTCTCTGCGTCGAAGACCATCAGGTCGCCGACCTGTTCGCCGATGCCGACATAGCGGATCGGAAGCTTAAGCTCCTTCGAAATAGCGACCGCGATCCCGCCCTTTGCCGTGCCGTCGAGCTTCGTCAAAACGATGCCCGTGACGTCAGCGACTTTCAAAAACTGTCGCGCCTGTTCAAGCCCGTTTTGTCCGGTGACGGCGTCGATGACCAGCAGCGTCTCGTGCGGAGCACTCTCGACTTCGCGTCCGGCGATCCGTTTCATCTTCTCGAGCTCGGCCATCAGATTTGCCTTGTTGTGAAGACGTCCGGCCGTGTCGACAATCAGCACATCCGAGTTCCTCGCCTTCGCCGATTGCAACGCGTCAAACAAAACTGCCGCCGGATCGGTTCCCTGCTTCTGCTGTACGATAGGCACTCCGGCGCGCCCCGCCCAGATCTCAAGTTGGTCGGATGCCGCGGCGCGAAAAGTGTCGGCCGCACAGATCAGGACATCGTTCCCCTCGTCCTTTATCCTCTGTGCGAGCTTGCCGATCGTCGTCGTCTTGCCGACACCGTTGACGCCAACGACCATCAGCACGTATGGCTTGATCGAGTCAGCGACTTCGGTCTCGGATGCGACGCCCGTTTCGCGCGAATGCTCGAGGATATCCATCAGCTCGCGCTTCATGACCGCTTTTAGCGCCGCAAGGTCGTCGATCTCCTGACGCGAAACGCCGGTGCGAACGGCTTCGAGAACCTGCAGCGTCGTCTGCACGCCAATGTCAGTCGAGATCAACATCTCCTCGAGCTCGTCGAGCAATGCCTCGTCGATCTGCTTGCGGCCTTCAAAGATCTTGTCGAGCCGATTGTTAACTGAATCACGTGTTTTCTCTATCGCCTTGGCGAAACGAACACCGATCTCTTTTTCGACCGCCTCTTCCTGAGCCTTTAGTTCCTCGATCGATTTGTCGAGACCGAGGACGGATGACGAAAACTTATTTTCCTTATTTCGCCGCCAGAAAAATGCCATAGATATAATTCCGTTGCAAAGGCAACACTATTCCAAACTTCCGAGTATAAAAAAATAAGTCTATCGAGTCTATTGAGTCTATCGAGTCTATCGGGTCTATCGAGTCTATCGGGTCTATCGAGTCAGTGGCGTTGAAGACACTCTAGACTCCACAGGCCCGATAGACTCAACAGATCCGATAGACTCGATAGACCCGATAGACCCGA
>JBDTSA010000432.1:0-2510 GCA_039931335.1 Acidobacteriota bacterium | reverse complement strand
GCCTTTATCAGGAGCGGCGGATTATGCCCCGCGTTTGCGAAGACGAATGTACGATTTGTCGTGTCGAGAATTCCGTATATGGCCGTCACAAATCGATTGTCTTCGATCGAATCCCACAACAGATTATTTATTTTTGAAAGCAGAATATGTGACGCGTAACCTGTCTGCACACCGGAACGGATCGACCCGCGCAGGAAAGCCATCAGCAGCGCTGCGGGGATACCTTTGCCAACGGCATCGGCGACGGTGATCCCGATCTGATCCTCGAACACTTCGACCCAATCGTAGTAGTCGCCGGATACTTCCTCGGTGGGAAACACATACGCACTGATATCGAATCCGGCGATATTCGGATCGTGATCCGGAAGCAGTTCAAGCTGCACTTGCCGTGCGATCTCGAGCTGCGCCTGAAGGCGCTTTTGCTCGACAAGCTGCTCATGAAGATGGACCTTCTCGATGATTATCGCGACCTGCGATGTGAGCATGTGCAGCATCGTCAGATCATCCTCGGTGTATGCATTGAGCCGATCACTTTCGAGATCGAAGACGGCGATAACCTTATCGTTCGAGATGATCGGCGCGATCATTTCCGATCGCGTGCGCCCACGTGCTGCGAAGTAGCGAGGATCTTTGCTTACATCCGGCGAGATTATCGCCTTTCCCGTTTCCGCCACCCGGCCGATAAACCCTTCACCGAGTTTCAGACGCGGCTCGACCAGCTCGAAACTGATGTCGTAACCGCGGATCGCCTTAGACTTGAAAATATACGGGCTGTCCTGGCCAGCCGCGTGCTCGATCAGGTAAATCCCAGCCGCATCGTACGGCAGCAACGACCCGAGTGTGTCCATCACGAGGTTTAGCAACTCATCGAGGTCGAGCGAGCGGCTGATCGTCTTTGTAATGTCCAGCAGCAGCCTAAGCTTGTCTACTGTCGACAGAGTCGAATCGGGCGCGGGTTGGATCGGTGAATTCATCAGCGTTCGGCTTGAAAGACTCTCTCAGTATAAGTGTCCCAGAGACGGGAGATCTTGATGCGATATTCTACCAGTGCCTTGCTGACGTTGTAATGTCGTGCGATCTCGGCGATCGTCTTCCCTTTCTCGACGACACTTTTCAGACCGGCGTAAGGTACGAGTGCGGCGGCTCCCGTCGCATAAGCTTCTTCTTCGATGTCAGCGTCGTAATCGCGAGCGATGATGTTGCCGTGCCTATCGCGATTCTCGATCGAAAGCCGGCTCGCTTTGTGTCCGAGAAAAACGTGGCTGATCTCTTCCATCAAAGTTGCTTTGTGTCGCGTCTTCGCGTGAGTCGGATTTAGAATGATCAGCTTCTTGCCGTTAGGAAGTTTTTTCGACGCCGCGCCACCCGACCAATTATTCTTCCCGCTGCCGAGCAACTCCCTAAGCGTTTCATCCGACAATAGCGATTCGATCTGATCGAATGTCACGACGAGAAGGCCCGCGTATTTCGCGAGCTCGAAAGGATCGAGGCGCTGATCTTCACGTATTAGTCCGGCGAACTCTCGCAAACCTCTTGCTCTGGCTTCGTGATGACGTCCTTTTTGGGTTGGGGGAAGCTCTTGCATTTTAGATTTTAGATTAAAACATTTGCCAATATCTAGCCTCAGGGCCGAGATCCCAAATCCAAAATCCAAAATCTAAAATCCAAAATGGTCAGACTTCTTTATATTCCGAGTCGACGTCCTCGCTCGACAACGCGACGCGATAGTTTTTCGATTGCTTCTGCGAAGTGATAAGAAGGTCCGTCTTTGTCTTTAAAAGATCCGCCCGGTTATAAACCGAAAGCTCGAAGTTGTAGCCGTGCGTGATCGCATCTTTCGGGCAAGCCTCGACACAGAAACCGCAAAAGATGCAGCGGCCGTAATCGATGTTATAGACCTTCGCGTATCGCTCGTCGCGGCCGATGCGTTCTTCATACGGACGCGGATCGGTTTCAGCTTCGATGTAGATGCAGTCCGATGGGCACGCCGCCGCGCACAGATAGCAGGCGACGCACTTTTCTTTGCCCATCTCGTCGACATGCAGAAGGTGCTGTCCACGATACCGTGGCTGAACGGTGATCGGAACGTCCGGATACTGCACCGTCCATTTCTCGCGCGGGATCTCTGAGATGGTCCGCTTCATTCCCTTGATCACCGCGACGGTCGATTGAATTACGTCTGAGATTAACGACATCGTTTCTAGAAATTACCCATGCTGCCAAGCGCGGCCAGTCCAACGACGAAAATTATGTAAATCCAATAGAAAAGTCCCAGCAGAAGAAACACGCCGCCGGTGATCATACCCGCGATCGCCAATCCCTTCCCGCCGTAGTTCTGCGGATCGTTGTTCGCATTCTTCATGCCCATGAAACCGGTGACCAGTGCGACGATACCGGTAACTGGCGAGATATAGCAGCACAGCGATACGATACCGAAAACTAACGAGACGATCGGCAGCGTTTGATTCACACTGCCGGTACCCGGAGCGGGCGGTTGGAACGGCGTGTTC
>JBDTSA010000431.1:0-2521 GCA_039931335.1 Acidobacteriota bacterium | reverse complement strand
CCTGCGTTAGAGGGCGGTACTGAGCTGAAGCCTGTGTCTCGTCGATCCTCCTGCAGTTCGTTGAACTTCGTTTTTGATCTGGCCGCCCAACGCGCTGTAAGCTCGAGACTTTTTTTCGCAACATCCGCACTCGCCTGTCCCGGCGGGCATTCGTCAAAGACCATGACGATCTCCGATCCAAGCGTCGCCTGTATTTCCATTGAGATCTCGGGCGATAAAACTTTTTTGCTTCCGTCGATGTGCGACCGAAACTCAACACCTTCTTCCGTTAGCTTTCTCAGATCAGTTAGCGAGAAGACCTGAAATCCGCCCGAGTCCGTCAGGATGGATCGGCTCCACGATGAAAACTTATGCAGTCCTCCGAGCTTTCGGATAATTTCGGTGCCCGGGCGAAGAAAGAGGTGGTATGTGTTGCCGAGAATTATCCGCGCGTCGAGCTCGTTCTCGAGCCACTCGAATCGGACGCCTTTCACAGCAGCCTGCGTACCGACCGGCATAAAAACAGGCGTCTCTATTATCGAGCGCCTCGTTCTTAGTATTCCCGCGCGTGCCTCGCCCTCAGTTGCGGTGACGTCCCAACTTATTGGTTTCATTTCCGCTTCCCGATCAGGGCCCAGATGTTCGACGCACCCATTGCAGTTTCGGAGACGATCGTTCCTGTCTCATCAACGATCACCGCCGACGGCGTCCCGAACATCCCAAGGGATTCAGACGTCTTATAACCAGCATCCAGAACGACCGGTGCGGTCAGCCCCAGATCCTCGTGATCTTCTTTTGGGCCGTCGGAGAAAACGATGAGTTGGGGATCGGCTTCACCTCGCGACGCGTCCCAAGCCTTAAGCTCCTTCATCATTGCCGTGCAGTGCGGGCAGGTGAGGCTCCAAAAAACCGCAAGTGTCCGATCGCCTTTAAGGTCACTGGATGTGATCTTCACTCCACGAGTATCCTCGAGAGCGAACTCGGGAATGCGCTCCCCGATCTTCGGCTGACCGGCGCCGTTGCTCGAGAGCGCAACAAAAAAATTCGCTTTCGTCGGATCACCATCGCGAATCGTACCGATCAGTTTGCGAATCGCAATGTCGCCGGCCGCCGGGTGGCTTCCGACCGTTCCATCCGCCCGAATGAAGATCGCCGTCGGAGTCCATCGGGCGTAGACGAGATCTGCCAGCTCACGGTTCTTCTGAAGCACGACGTCCGGAGAAAACACCGCGAACTTGTCAGCGTTCGCCTCGACTGTGCCGGTGCTGAACAATGCAAAATTCACACGATCGCCAAGCTCGGCTTCCCAACGCTCCATCTCCGGCAGAAGCGCTTTACACGGTTCGCAGGTCGCGCTGACAAAAAAGAGGACCGCCGGTTTACCGTTTTCCAGTAGGGTGGAACGCGACACTTCGCGGCCCGACGTATCCGTCAATTCAAACTCCGGAAACGGCGAGCCGATCGGCAGGCCGTCATGCGGACTTCCCGCATCGCTTCGTTCGAGCGGCACACCCTCGCGAGAAATCACTTCCAGCAATTCGATCCGGCGAAGTATTTCCGTCTGGCCTTCGACGATCTTTTTCAGATAGAAGATCGCAACGCCGGCCAACATCAGTACTAAAAGAATAAAAATCAACTGCATGGTATTCGAGGTGCTATCCGAAAGACCGTACCCCTGGCCGTCGCGCCCTTGAGCGATTAGGAACAAGGCGAGTAGCGCGAAAATTATATTACGAACTAACGTCTTCGGACTGATGGGCTCGCTGTGCATCAGTCCGAAGCAATGACAATCGGGAGCGTTGCCCTTTGCCATCTGCCAAACCATGCCGCCGCTGAAAGCGAGCAGCAAGATCAGAGCGCCGATCGCCCCGAGCCAAGACGTTGAGACGAAAAGGAAACAAAACGCAAAGACGATCTCGGCGAACGGTAGTGCTATCGCGAACGTCTTCGCGAATTCGTCGGGCGTTCCGAAATCGCGTACGGCCTTTTCGGAGCCTTTTAGATCGAGAAATTTGCCGACTGCAGCCAGCGCGAAAACCGCGAACAATATCAGCCTGACAATCAAGAGCACGAGGTCCATCATTTGCCGCCGACCGCCTTCCTCATTTTATGTCGCTCCTTTAACCTAATCGGTGTAGCGAAAAACCCGAACGCATCGCGAAGACGGTTCTCAACATAGCGCAGATATGAAAAGTGCAATCCGGCTTTACTTCCGCCCGAAGTGAACAGCACAAAGAGCGGCGGCCGCAATCCACCTTGCGTCAGATACTGAACTTTCAGCCGCGATACGCCGCCTTTCACCGGCGCGGGTGCGGTACCGCCTTTCGGCTGAGAGATACGATCCTCAAAAAACTTATTAAGTTGGGCGGTCGGCACACGGAGGTTCCGCGCTTCGTTGGCCTGCTTGACGAGTGGCAGGATCCTGGTTACGCGCTGCCCCGTCAAAGCCGATATAAAAACAAGAGGTGCCCATTCGAGAAACTTCATCTGCATGCGAAGTTTGCGCTCGAATTCGTAAACCGTGTTCGTCTCCTTCTCTTCG
>JBDTSA010000430.1:0-2525 GCA_039931335.1 Acidobacteriota bacterium | reverse complement strand
CGGCCCGACTCCTGTGTCGGCGCTGATCCATGCGGCGACGATGGTTACCGCCGGCGTCTACATGGTCGTTCGCTGTAACGCGATCTATCAGAATGCTCCGACCGCGATGTTCATCGTCGCGATCATCGGAGCGGCAACGGCGATTTTCGCTGCGACGATCGGCCTCGCGCAAAACGACATCAAGAAGGTGCTCGCATACTCGACGGTTTCGCAGCTCGGTTACATGTTTCTCGCATGCGGCGTCGGAGCTTTCATTGCGGCGATATTTCACGTGATGACACACGCGTTCTTCAAAGCGCTGTTGTTCCTCGGTTCGGGTTCCGTGATCCACGGGATGCATCACGAGCAGGACATGCGCCGGATGGGAAATCTGCGGAAGTACATGCCGATCACGTTCTTCACGATGATGATGGGCTGGCTGGCTATCTGCGGGATCCCGATCTGGGCCGGATTCTTTTCGAAGGACGAGATTCTCTACCGGACATTCGCCGCGCCAAATCTGCCCGAGCCATGGAATTACGTGCTCTGGATCGTCGGGCTCGTGACGGCAGTTCTGACCGCGACGTATATGACCCGAATGATGTGGATGACGTTCTTCGGGAGCGAGCGTTTTCACGAGGATCTGGACGAAGTCCACGCATACACGTCGCACGGCGACGAGGAATCCGCGGCTCGCGACTCACACGATGACGATGATGACGAAGATGAGCACCATCACGCACTGCCCGCCGATTTTAAACCGCACGAATCGCCGTGGTCGATGACCGTCCCGCTGGTAGTTCTGGCGGTGCTCTCAACTGTCGGCGGTCTCGCCGGAATTCCGTATGCGATGAGTTCGCTTTTCGGTAAGGGCGATATCAATGTGTTCGAACATACGCTCGAACCGGTAATTGCAAAGGTCGGGAAAAAGGAAGGTCACGAAGCGCCGGCCGCGAAACCGCATGCCTCGCTCGTAAACAGCGAACTGAACGGTCTCTATGCTTCGGCCGAAGCTCCAAAGCTTGGTGGCGAATCAGCCGAGGCGCCGCATAAAGAGCATTCTGCCGAAGAGATCCAAACGGAACGGCTGCTCGCCGGACTTTCTGTTCTTCTTGCTCTCAGTGGTATCGGTATTGGCTATGCGCTGTTTGGAAAAACGCCTTTGCGTAAGATGCCGAAGATCCTCGTAGAAAAATGGCGCATCGACGAGCTCTACAACGGGTACATCGTCGATCCAATAACGAACCTCTCACGCGAAGGCTTATGGAAAGGTTTCGATCTCGGCTTTATCGACGGCATCGTCAACGGCATCGGATATTTGCTGATCGAGGTCGGCAAAGGGTTGCGACAGGTGCAAGTCGGATTTGTCCGAAGCTACGCCGCGATCATATTACTCGGCGCGCTCGCCGTGCTTGGATATTTTATTTACTACGGTTTGAAATTGGTTGGTTAGTCGGTGGTTCGTGGTTCGTGTTTCGTTGCAAAGAAGGTAAACGCACAGTGTAACTAACGACGATCGACGATCAACGAACAATGATTATTTAAGAAATGGACTTTATTACCGAGAATTTACTTACGATCTTGATCCTGTTTCCGGTCTTCGGTGCTGTCGCTACACTTGCGCACCAGATCTTTTGGAAGCAGGAGAGTCAGCTTAAGTGGGTAACGCTTGGCTTCACGATCGTGAATTTTTTGTTGTCGTTAATCCTGGTCATCGACAAAGCGACGGCATCGGCAAGCGGTTTTTTCTTCGAAAAGAACATTCCGTGGATCAAGGCTATCAACACGAACTTTCACCTGGGCGTTGATGGATTGAGTATTTGGCTCGTGATCCTCACGACGTTCATCATGCCGATCGCGGTGCTTTCATCGTGGCACGCCGTCGAGAAACGTCCGACTGCGTTCTATGTGTTCCTGCTCCTGCTCGAATCGGCGATGATCGGCGTTTTTGTCTCGCTTGATCTGCTCGTCTTCTATCTTTTCTTCGAAGCATCGCTTGTCCCGATGTTCTTCCTGATCGGGATCTGGGGCGGACAGAACCGCATCTATGCGGCAGTGAAGTTTTTCATCTTCACGATGCTCGGCAGCCTCTTGATGCTGGCTGCCATAATCGCGCTCTATTATCTGCAGGCCGATGCGACGGGCACCGGCTCGTTCGATTATGTAGTTCTGCTGAATTCGCTGAAGGTCGGAAATCTTGTTTTTGCGGGTTCAACGGGCACGCTTCTTTTTCTCGCGTTTGCGCTGGCGTTCGCGATCAAGGTTCCGCTGTTCCCGTTTCACACCTGGCTGCCGGATGCTCACACCGAAGCACCGACCGCCGGTTCGGTCATCCTCGCCGCCGTTCTGCTGAAGATGGGAACTTACGGCCTGATGCGTTTTTGTTTCACGCTGTTTCCCGAAGCGAGTCGCGAGTTCGCACCGATCTTCATTGTCCTTGCGATCATCGGGATCATCTACGGCGCACTCGTCGCGATGGTCCAGCCGGACGTCAAACGCCTCGTCGCGTATTCGTCAGTCGCTCATATGGGATTTGTCATCCTCGG
>JBDTSA010000429.1:0-2532 GCA_039931335.1 Acidobacteriota bacterium | reverse complement strand
GGAGATCGTTCCGCCGAGATCGACCGAGAGTCGAAATGTCTCGGAAACGCATTGCCGGGCACGAGCGACGGCATCGGCATCGTCACGATCGACGACGAAGTTGACGTGAATATTCCCATCGCCTGCGTGGCCAAAGTTGGCGACGAACGTGTTGTGATCCCGGCCGATCTGTTCGATCTTCGCGACGAGCTCCGGAACCTTGGATCTCGGCACGACGACATCTTCGTTGATCTTTAGGGTTCCATACTTCATCAGGCTGGGTGAGATCGCTCGGCGCACATCCCAGAGCTTGTCTTCTTCTTCTTTCGTTTTTGCGCGAATAACATCAAAGCCGCCATTCTCGCCGATGATGCGTTCGATCGTCTTTGCGTTCTTCTCGACTTCTTCCTTCGATCCGTCGACGGCGACAAGCAGTATCGCTTCCGCTTCTTTCGACAAACCGAACGCGAAGTTGTCTTCGACCGCCGCGACGCAATACTTGTCGAGAACCTCCATTGCCATCGGCAGCAAACCCTCGGGCGTGAACTTCGTCAGCACTTTGCACGCAGCTTCCATCGAATGAAAGTTTGCACGCACGGTCGATGTCGCCTCGGGCATCGGCAAAAGTTTGAGGGTCGCTTCCGTGATGATCCCAAGCATTCCTTCCGATCCGCACATCAAGCCGGTGAGATCGAATCCAACAACATTCTTGACCGTCTTGCCGCCGGTGCGAATGATCTCGCCGATGGCGGTAACGACTTCGAGCCCGAGGACGTGATGTTTCGTCACGCCGTACTTCGGCGTGCGCATTCCGCCTGCGTTCTCGGCAATGTTGCCGCCGATGAACGAATCCTTGTAGCTCGCGGGATCGGGGGCGAACAGTAACCCTTTTTCGGCGACCGCTTGCTGCAGCTCGAACGTCGTTAGCCCAGGCTGGCAGATCACGTAAAGATCGTCGACATTTATCTCGATGATCTTTTTCATCCGATCGGTTCCGATGACGATGCCACCGTCGATCGGAACCGCGCCGCCGGTGTAGCCGACGCCTCCGCCGCGGGCGGTGACGGGAAAGAGATGTTCATTGGCGAGCTTTAGTATCTCGACCATCTCCGCGGTCGATTCCGGAAACACGACGGCCTCGGGCGGGAATTTTTCTTTCACCGCGTCGGCGCCGTACGGCTCAACTTTTTCAGGATCGACGACGACGTTCTCATCGCCGACGATCTCGCGCAGCCTCGCGAGAACTTCCGGTTTCGACGCATTAGTAATTGCTCGTCCTTTTGAATTGAAATGGATGGACTGGAACATCGCCTAAAAATTCCGCCGCAACAAAACGGGTTTTGAGTGAATGATACCCAAATTAAAGGTTATTTGCTAAACTCTCACAAACCACGCGCACTGCTGCAGACAAGTTGAGAAAGCTTCCACAGCTTTCCGTCTTCAGCAAAAACGATTTACCGAAATTCATTCCGGAAAGGCAGAACTCGAATCATGAGCCCTAACAAAAAAGATCAGATACCGTCCGACGAATACGAACGCGAATTAGACACAGACCTCGACGACGAGACGGCCGACAAACCGAAAGGCATGGCCCAGCATACAAAGATTCTGCTGGGACTGTTGGTCGGTGTCGTTGGCGGCCTTCTCGTAAACTGGTCGCTGGGCGGCGCCCATCCCAATGTTGTCTGGGTCGTATCGAACATTACTCAACCGATCGGCACGGTCTTTCTGAATCTTCTTCTGATGATCGTCGTTCCGCTCGTCTTCGCTTCGCTTGTCGTCGGCGTCGCAGGTATCGGCGATATTCGAAAGCTTGGCCGCATCGGGCTGAAGTCATTTGCTTATTGCCTGATCATCTCGGCAATCTCGGTTGTCATCGGCCTCGGCCTCGCAAATACGATCCGCCCCGGTGAGCGCATATCGCCCGAGGTAAAAGAGCAGCTCAAGGAAAAGTTCAGTAAGGGCGCGACAACGGCGACAGAAGCTCAAAAGCAGGCGGCTGAATCTGCAAAAAACGATTCCGGATTGATGCAGGCGGTGAAGACGGTCGTTCCGAGCAACGTCTTTAACTCGATCTCGGGTACGAGTCCGAACATGCTGCACATCATGTTTTTCGCGCTCATCGTCGGGATCGCTATCACGCTGATGCCGGCTACCGTGTCGGCGCCATTCGTCGGTTTAATGGAGTCGGTATTCGCGATCACGTCGAAGATCATCGACATCATTATGAAGTTCGCGCCGTACGCGGTGGCGTGTTTGATATTTAACAACGTCGCGCAGTTCGGGCTCGATCTACTTCAGTCGCTGGCATGGTTTGTCATAACCGTACTGCTCGGGTTGTCGCTGCATTTCTTCGGTGTCTATTCGCTCTCGGTTTACTTCCTATCGGGAATCAATCCGTTGGATTTTTTCAAACGTGTCCGGACCGTTATCGTCACGGCGTTTTCAACGAGTTCGTCAAACGCGACACTTCCAACCGCTCTGCGTGTATCGCATGAGAATCTCGGAGTGCCGAAAGACATCAACAGCTTCGTCCTGACCGTCGGCGCGACC
>JBDTSA010000428.1:0-2545 GCA_039931335.1 Acidobacteriota bacterium | reverse complement strand
CATTTATCTGAATGTTAAGGACGACTACTACGTCGTCGTCCCGCCCGATACCGATGTCACGTTTTCCGAGGTTCGCCGCGGCTTTCTCCAGTTCGTCATAGATCCGATAGTTCTCAACAATGCGAAGGACATCGCGACCATTCGCGATAGCGTTAAAACGATACTGGAAGAGCGAAGGAAGTTAGATTCGAAGATCTCACCCGATGTTTACCTGACGATCTCGCGCTCGCTTGTCGCGGCGATCGACGCCAAGCAGAGCGAGAATTTGAAGAAGAGCTTGACTCTTGAACAGAGCCGGCGGCGCATCGATCAGGCAAAGACTATCGAAGAAAAAAAAGCAATCTCGGCTGAACTGCAAAAATATGAAGCAGGCCTTGCCGACGAAACCGCTCTTCAGTTGTCGGAAGATTATGACAAGGGCGCTGTGCTGGCCTTCTACTTCGCCGAGCAATTGAAAGGAGTTGAAGATTCCGGTTTCGACATTGCATCGTCGATGCGCGAAATGATCCTTTCATTCGACCCGGCTAAAGAGAGCGGCCGTTATGCGTCGTTCGCCGACGCGAGATCCCGGGCTCTTGCGGCACGTGAAGAACGTAAAAGAAATCCGGCAGTTCAGAACGTCATCGCTGCGAATCCGGTCACGAATCGGCTGGTGGATATTCAAAAGCTGATCAACGAAAAGAATTACGCTCAGGCCGAATCCGAGTTAAAGACGCTGCTCGACCAAAATCCGCGTGAGCCGCGTATCTACTACAATATCGGCCGCGCCGCGAGCTTATCGGCTCAAAGCCTGACCGATGAAGAACAGCAGAAAGCGAAATTGCTTTCAGCAAAAGTGGCCTACGAGAATGTCGTTCGCATCGCCCGGAAGGAAAATGTTGACCCGGCACTTCTATCGTTGTCCTACGTTGCACTCGCCAAGATCTACGAGTTTTACGATAACAATACGTATGCGATCGGAGTTTACGATGCCGCGATCAAACTTGGTAACGTTGCCGGCGGTGCGTATAACGAAGCTATCGCCGCGAAGCAGCGTTTGTTGAAAGCTCAATAGCGAGGTTTGAGTCCTGCCTTCAGGCGGCCTAAGGTATCATCAGAATAAAGATGACTAACGTTAAGCCGCCTGAACGCGGAACTCAAAACATCGAGCAGCCCGACGGCGGGACTCCAAACAGTATTCACAATCAATTCCGCAGCGGATACGTCGGCCTAATTGGCCGCCCGAATGCGGGCAAATCCACGCTTCTGAATCACCTCGTCGGCGAAAAGATCGCCGCCGTTTCAAACAAGCCGCAGACCACGCGTCACAAGATCCAGGGAATCGTTACAAGCGAAAAGGGCCAGATCGTCTTTGTCGATACACCCGGAGTTCATAAGCCCGGATATCTCCTGAATCGCCGCATGATGGCCGCGGTGCACGATGCGATCCTCTCGGTCGATGTCGTTGTCCTGCTCCGCGACGCGAGCGTCTCGACCGGGAATGGCGATCGGTTCGTACTCGATCTTGTGAAGGAATCAGGTAAGCCTTCGATACTCGTGCTGAACAAGATCGACAAGGTCAAAGACAAAGCACTCTTGCTGCCGCTGATCGAGTACTATTCGAAAGAGCACGAGTTCGCCGAGATCGTTCCGATCTCCGCATTGAAGGGCGACGCCATTGACAACTTGCTTACGCAGATCGTAAAGCATCTGCCGGAAGGCGAGCCGATCTTTGCCGAAGACGAGCTTACTGACCAGCCGATGCGGAACATCGTCGCCGAGATGGTCCGCGAGAAGATACTTGCGTCGACAGGCGAAGAGATACCGTATGTGACGGCGGTCGTTACCGAACGATGGGACGACAGCGATCCGCAACAGGCTCGTATATTTTGCGCCATCTACGTCGAGCGCGACTCACAAAAAGGAATCATTATTGGAAAGGGCGGTGCCAAGCTCAAAAAGATCGGCAGCGAGGCTCGGGCCGATATCGAGAAACTTCTCGGAGCGAATATTTATCTTCAGCTCTTCGTCAAAGTAGTTTCGGACTGGAGGAACCAAGCGAAGGACCTTGACGAGATCGGCGTGAGGGAATAGCGTCGCTCGCGAACTCATGACTGGAAGCGTAGCCAAAAACGTAGATACTCAGCGCTGGTACTCGATCTCGGTGACGGTCGCGCCTGAAGCGTCGGAGGCGATCGAGTACGCATTTAATTCGCTTGACGCCCTCGGGACCGAGATCAATCATCTGCGAAAAACAAACGCTGAGAGTGTCACCGTCATCGGATATTTTAACGAACTCCCGGACGACGAGCGATTCCAGGACGAGTTGCATTACGCTCTGCAGGTCTACGGATTTACGGAAGAGACGGCAAACAAGGTCGAGCGCCACGAAGTCGAGGATGCGGACTGGCTCGCAGAATGGAAAAAACACTGGAAGCCATCGGATGTTGGATCGTTCGTCATCGCGCCGCCGTGGAGCGATGTCGACGAAACCGAAAAGATCGTGATCCGCATCGAGCCGAACATGGCGTTCGGAACCGGCACGCATGAAACCACGCAGTTGTGC
>JBDTSA010000427.1:0-2553 GCA_039931335.1 Acidobacteriota bacterium | reverse complement strand
CCTTCTGCAGCTTCTCAACTCCGGTGATCGTCCGCCGGCAGAACTCGGGTGTAACGCGCGTCAGACGGTCATCGGTGTTGTAACGCGTCAGGGCCACCGGCACCACTGCGGTGCTTACGACTTTCGGATAATGCGCCGCCAGATCTCGCAACGTCTTTTCCAATTGAACACCGTCGTTGATCTCGGGACAGAGTACGACTTGTGCGTGGAGCTCGATGTCGTTGTCGAGCAGACGCTGCAGCTTGTCTGAAATATCGGCACGCTTTTCATCGACGCCGAGGAGATACGCTCGCGTTTTCAAATCCGTCGCATGAACAGAAACGTACTGCGGGGACAGACGCTGCTCGATTATACGATTCATCTCGTCCTCGGTGATCGAGGACAGCGTAGTGTAGTTGCCGTAAAGAAACGAGAGGCGAATATCCTCGTCACGGACAAAAAGCGACGGGCGTGCATCCTCGGGATTGCCTTTGCAGAAACAGAAAATGCATTCGTTCGCGCACTGGCGCGGGACGATCTGCTCGAACATCAGACCGAGGTCTTCGCTTTCTTCGCGATCAAATTCGATCTCGATCGTCTGTCCGTCAGGCTTTTTGACTTGGAAAGTCAGATCCGTCTCGCCCGCGGTTTGAAATCGAAAATCGAGATAATCGCGCACAGTCCTGCCGTTCACGCGAACGATACGATCGCTCGGCGCAAGCTCCAGTTCCTCGCCGAGGCTTCCGGGCGTGACCTCTGTGATGATCACGCCGGGACGGCGAAGCTGCGTTACTGCTGGTGTGACTGCGAACTCGTACATTGCGAAAGGTACTTAGTGTATGTTTTGACGCCGGAAGTTGGCAAACAAATCGGCCGATGTCTTTCTCGGGCAATGAGGCAAGGCAGAATTTTTAAACGCGGATTAGGCGGATCTCAGCGGATCTGAAAAAACCTTAAAGTCTTTCTTATCCGCCAAAATCCGCCAGATCCGCCAAATCCGCGTTTAAAAAAGCGTTAGCCTATGCGGTCGCAGCTTTAAGATCGATCAAACTATCGAGCGGCGTGTATTTCAGATTCTGCGATGTCGCGACAGCCTCGTAAGTCAGCTTGCCGGCGTATGTGTTCACGCCTTCACGCAAACCTTCATCGTCAGCAATAGCGCCCTCGAAGCCTTTGTTCGCGAGATCAAGGGCGTACGGAAGCGTCGCATTCGTCAAAGCGAATGTCGATGTGCGTGGCACGGCACCCGGCATGTTCGCGACGCAATAGTGCAGCACGCCCTCTTCGTAATAAGTAGGGTTCGAGTGGGTCGTCGCGTGCGTCGTCTCAAAGCATCCGCCCTGATCGACGGCGACGTCGACGAGGACTGCTCCGTTCGGGATCAGTTTCAGCATGTCGCGCGTTACAAGCTTCGGAGCTGCGGCACCGACAACGAGCACTGCACCGATCACCAGATCAGCATGCGAGATCGCTTCTTCGATAGCGTATCGCGACGAAGCAAGCGTCTGAACTTTTGAAAGGAAGATATCGTCGAGCTGACGGAGACGGTCAAGGTTGCGATCGATGATCGTAACTTTTGCTCCGAGTCCAACCGCCATCTTTGCAGCTTCGGTGCCGACGATGCCGCCGCCGATAATGACAACGTTCGCCGCCGGAACTCCCGGAACACCGCCGAGCAGGATCCCGCGACCGCCGTTCATTTTCTCAAGATACGTCGCACCAACCTGAACGGACATACGGCCCGCAACTTCCGACATCGGAGTCAACAGCGGCAGACGGCAGTGCTTATCCGTGATCGTTTCGTATGCGACACCGGTCACCTTACGGTCCATCATCTGCTTCGTGAGCTCGAATTCGGGTGCGAGATGCAGATACGTGAACAGCAACTGATTCTCGCGCATCCGCGGATACTCCGGTGCGATCGGCTCTTTGACCTTGACGATCATGTCGCCGGTCTTCCAGACGTCATCCGCCGTGTCGAGCAGTTGTCCGCCCGCTTTCACATACTGATCATCAGTAAAGCCCGAGCCTTCACCCGCCGTCTTCTGCACAAAAACCTCATGACCCGCATGGGCCAACGCCTGAACACCCGCCGGTGTCAATCCGACACGGTACTCGTTATCCTTGATCTCTTTCGGCAGACCAACCTTCATAAAAATTTGCTCCAGTTAGTTGAATTATTATAAGAAATGCCTATAAGCGAAGATTCTACGATTTTTCCCTTGAATTTCTAAATGGACGATTGTATTTTAGCTCTCGGCGGGGCTGCTTAGAATGAGTCGATCTCCTCGCCTGCCGTATCCAGGAACGACAAAATGCGCGGCCCCTTCTCTTCCAAGCGTCCTTCGCGGTTTGCCGGCCGATACTTGACGTCAAAAGCATCTTTCCGATGTCGAGGCGGGAAACGGCTTTCTTCTAAGACGCGTGCTATGCGCCATTGCCCCGATTCATTCTGATCAATGAAAACATGCCGCGTCGGGGCGCAATCGATGCATGGAAAATCGATCGCAACATATGCGGGCTTCTTCGACTGCCAATGAGCGTATATAAACGTCCGCGCATCTTCGCGTCGCT
>JBDTSA010000426.1:0-2567 GCA_039931335.1 Acidobacteriota bacterium | reverse complement strand
ATCCATAACTCGATAGACCATCGCCGCTCCGCCTTTGTCGTACATCTCGAGGATCTGATCGATCTGCGTGTCGAGCTTTTTCTTACCGCGGGTCATCTGCGCGATTTCGGCGATGTTCTTGCCGTTGAATTCCGGATTCGTGCGATAGCTCGCCACGTATGCAAAACTGTAATCCTTGAAATGTTTCTTCTTTAGATCGTCCTTCATCTCGACGACGATTTTCTTACGCATCTCGGGATCGGCGACGCGTTTCCTTCCTTCGGCGCGTCCGCCGGCGACGACCCAGTTTGGCAGGCGGACATCGAGCGAAGTCGATGACGCCGTGTATGCATATTGATCGACGGTCACAGTCAGCCCGCGAGTGCGTGCCGCATTCACCAGGCCGATGGTCATCGGAGATTCGCCCCAGAGAGCTTTCGCGGAGATCTTGAAGTGCGATATCTCAACCGGCATCTTCGCCTGCTCGCCGATGTTGATCGCTTCGGTTATCGCGGCGGCGACGTCGTTGCCTTCGTCACGAATGTGGCTCGCGTAAGTCCCGCCATATTTCGATGCGGCCTTCGCAAGATCGACCACTTCATCGGTCTTGGCGAATGTGCCCGGGACGTAGATCAAACCTGTCGAAAGTCCGACCGCTCCGTCCTTCATCCCCTGCTCGATCATCGCGTTCATCTTTTGTTGTTCATCCGCCGTCGGTGCACGATCATCGAGCCCCATGACCTTTGCGCGGACCGAGCCGTGAGCGATCAGTGTCGCGAGATTTACCGCGAGCGGTTTTGTTTTGTAGCGATCGAGAAACTCGCGGATGTCGGTCGCCGAACCGCCGCAGTTTCCGGTGATCACGGAAGTCACGCCCATTCGGACGAAGTTCTCCGCACTCGGATTCCCGAAAATGTCCTCAACGTGTGTATGAACGTCGATAAAGCCGGGGGCAACGATCTGATCGTGGGCGTCGATCACCTCTCTTGCAGAAGTCTTGTCGATGCGTCCGACTTTGACGACCCTTCCATCCTTGATCCCGATCTCACCCCGGAACCACGGGTTCCCCGTGCCGTCGACGATCCGTGCATTTGTGATCACGAGATCGTAATTGACCGGTGATTGGGCCGAGACAGTTGCGATCGAAAACAACATGGCGAAGAAGAACAGGATTGAGGTTTTCATAATGTTCCTTGTCGTTCGGGAGTCGTTGCTTCTTTGAGCGTACTTGTGGATCGATCTTCAAGTCACAGGGGCGCTTCAAGGCCCTTGTAAACGTAAGCTCACTGCAAAAGGTTCGCTACTTTCTAGCTGCATGCACGACGCCGTAATCGGCGTGGCTACGCGAAGCATTAGGACCGTCTAAAGAACCCGATTTGCTCGCTCGAACACCGCGAAGACTACTGGATCCTCACCGTCACCGTGATGTCTTCCTCCGTCGTCGATTCGTTGAAAATTTCAAACGTGTAGTCGCCATTCTTCGGGAGCACGGCGTTGAATTTCCGAACGCCCTCGGTGACGCGGGCCGCGGTCAGCAGCCTGACGGTCGCGGTGTCGCGATCGACCGAGACGACAAGCGTCTGGCCGGCCCTCGCACCGACGATAAACTTCTTCGACTCGCTTCCGCCGATGTCGGTTTTAAAAGTAGAACCGGAAGCTCCCCTTGCAAAACGAACTCGCTGAGCTGCGTCCACCGGCGCGCGAGTAGCGGCTCGGGACTTCTGGAGTTTACCGCCGACAACTTTGTATCGCGTTGTGACAACAAATTCCGGACAGCAGGCTCCGCCCATCTCGCCGACGTCGTTCGTCTCGACGACGAGCAGGCCCTTCTCGACTCGCGCCGAGCGCAATCCACCGTACGCCCGATCACCGCCGGGGATTCGGGCGATCAGCGACGGCTTGCCCGATCTCATCGAGTAAATAAGCCCCTCCGAAAAATGTCCGGTACCGCCCGTGTTGCAAACAGTCAGGACGATCGCATCGTCGCGTCCGTCACCGTTAACATCACCGTACACCACTTCGAAGACCTGTAGATAGAACCGATCGACATAGCCGTCCTCCTGCGTCTCCTTTGAATATTCACCGTTCTTCACGGTGATCCGCTCTGGTGTTTCTCCTAGGCAGTGCACCGAATGGGTAAAGTTCTTGAAATCGACTTTGTGAATGTCAGCCTGCGCAAAAACTGAGGCGGTCAGCGCGAACAGAACGAAAATTGAAACGACGAAAGCCTTCATGTATTTCCTAACCTCAGCCACGCATCGCGGATTTTTCATCCTCGTCCGAAAACGGATTGTGCAGATGCACGGGACTGGTTTTCTTGCGAAGCCTGATATTCAAGATCTCGACGAGCACAGAGAACGCCATTGCGAAATAAATGTACCCCTTTGGAATGTGCTGGCCGAGTCCTTCGGCGACTAGCGTAACTCCGATCAGAAGGAGAAACGACAGCGCGAGCATCTTGATCGTCGGATGCCGCTCCACGAATTCACCTATCGGCCCCGCAAAGAACATCATCGCGATGATCGAAATGACGACGGCTGCGATCATGATCCAAAGATTGTTGACCATTCCGACAGCGGTTATGACGG
>JBDTSA010000425.1:0-2578 GCA_039931335.1 Acidobacteriota bacterium | reverse complement strand
CGTCGAAGCCGGTGAGCGTCTCGGTTTCCTGCCCGGTGATCTCCAGGAAAAGGTCGACCCGTACCTGCGGCCGCTCTATGATGCATTGTTCGATCTGGTCGATGGCGAACGCGTCACGAAGATGCTGGAGAAGCGGATAATCGAAATCGCCCCGCTCGCCTTTATGCGCGGCCGGACGTTGTCGGATGCATTCATTATCCTCGACGAAGCGCAGAACACGACGAGCGAGCAGATGAAGATGTTCCTGACGCGTATCGGTTTTGGCTCAAAGGCGGTCGTGACCGGCGACAAGACACAGATCGATCTGCCGCGAGGCCAAAAGAGCGGATTGAAGGAAGCCGAACATATTCTGGCGGATCTCGACGGCATCGATTTCGTTTACTTCTCGGATAAGGACGTTGTCCGCCACAAGCTTGTCCAGATGATCGTTAAGGCGTACGAGAATCACTCAGACGAAAACTCTCCGGAAAACCGCGATGGCTCTGGTCGTTAATCTTCAACGTAAGATCAAACTCGATATAAAGACGTTCATTGCGTTTTCGGAACACGCTTCAGCAAATGTAAGCGAAGCAGTGGGCAGTGACTTCGCTGTCGCTTTCATCTCCAATCGTCGAATGAAGGAGCTCAACGGATTCTTCCGGGGCAAGGATTCGACGACTGATGTTCTTTCGTTCCCGCACGAGCCTGATGAGTTCGTTCAGAGCGCGAACTTCAGCCCGTCTGTCAGCGACGAAGACCGCGTAGCCGAAGACTTTATCGGCGACATTGTCGTCTCCGTCGAACAGGCGGACCGGCAGGCGAAAGAAAACGGATTGGATCTCGAGAGCGAGATCAAGCAGCTTATTCTCCATGGCCTGCTCCACCTGTGCGGCTACGACCACGAGATCGACAATGGAGAGATGAACAAACGCGAGCTGGCGTTAAGACGCAAGCTGAAGATCTAGCCACAGCGCACGCACAAGTTTTTATCAAACAAGAGGCTGTCAGGTGCTGCCAGCTCGTTACATGGAATATTTATCTCTGTGTGCTCTAAGGCGATACTGTGGCAAAATTGATTAAATGTCTGAAACTCAAAAGACCGCCGAGCCATGCGTGATGGTCATCTTCGGCGCGACCGGCGACCTTACGAAGCGCAAGCTCTTCCCTGCGCTCTACAATCTTGCCCGCGACAAATTTCTTCCTACCAATTTCGCGATCGTCGGCGTAGGCCGGCAAGAGATGGAATCGGAAGAATTCCGCGATCAGATGCATGAGAATCTGAAGGAATTCGCAGGCGACAATCCGGACGGCGAACTGCTTAAATGGTTCTGCAGCCGGACCTTTTACACCGGCGGCGATTTCGATGACGACAAAAAGTTGTTCAAAGATCTGAAAGATCTTCTCGCCGAGGTCTGTGCGAAACATGACATCCCGGAAAATTTCTTCTACTACATGGCGATACCGCCGGAGTTGTTTGCGAACGTCGCGAAGAAGATCGTGAAGAACGGTCTCGGACGTGAAGAGGATGGCCACTGGCGGCGATTCATTTTCGAAAAGCCTTTCGGACGTGATCTGGAGTCGGCCAAAAAACTCAACGCCGATCTGCTCTCGATTTTGAAAGAACGACAGATCTATCGCATCGACCATTACCTCGGAAAAGAAACCGTCCAAAACATATTGGTTTTCCGCTTCGGCAACAGCATCTTCGAACCGATCTGGAACCGGAATTTCATCGACCATGTTCAAGTGACGGTAGCGGAGCAGCTCGGCGTCGAACAGCGCGGCGGATATTACGACAAGGCAGGTGCCTTGCGCGACATGATACCTAACCACCTGTTCCAGCTCGTGACTCTCACCGCGATGGAACCGCCTGTTTCATTTGAGGCTGACGCGGTCCGCGACGAGCAGGCAAAGATCCTTGCGGCGATCCAACCCTTCTCGCCTGAAGATGCGCTGCACAAGGTGGTTCGCGGCCAGTATGATTCCGGGGAGATCGAAGGAAAGAAAGTGCCCGCGTACCGGGACGAAGAGAAGGTCGCAAAAGGATCGAACACGGAGACGTTTGCCGCTTTGAAGCTTTCGATCGACAACTGGCGCTGGGCAGACGTACCTTTTTATCTTCGCACTGGGAAACGCTTGAGCGAGAAACATTCGAGCATAATCATCCAATTCAAAAAGGCGCCGTTCGTTTTGTTCCGCGACACATCGGTCGAGCGGCTAAGGACGAACCGAATCGAGATTCACATTCAGCCCGACGAAGGAATAACGTTGCACTTCGGCGCGAAGATCCCCGGCCCGGTCGTAAAGCTCGGGGCGGTCGATATGGACTTCAATTACGTCGAGCATTTTGGCGAGCAGCTAAGCACAGGTTACGAGCGCCTGCTGTACGACTGCATGATCGGCGACGCGACATTGTTCCAACGGGCCGACATGGTCCAGGCAAGCTGGGAGATCGTGACACCGATCCTCGACGTCTGGTCGGCGATCCCGGCGCGTCACTTTCCGAATTACGAGTCCGGGTCGTGGGGACCGACGGAAGCGGATGAGCTTCTTACCAAGGATGGCCGGACATGGAAGAACCCCGGTAAGTAATGTTGTC
>JBDTSA010000424.1:0-2599 GCA_039931335.1 Acidobacteriota bacterium | reverse complement strand
CTATCCAAGGCCGTTGAAACCAATCGGGAAATAATGACGTTGCTGCCGAAATCGATCACGCCTTATTTTGAGATCGCACCGGTCGGACGAACATTTGTCGATCTGATCGCGACACTCGGGATAAAGAAGCTTCGCGCGAAGCTCCGCACCGGCGGCGTGACACGTGAAGAGTTTCCGGCGACGCGCGACATCATACGTTTTGTTCGCACATGCATGGCGGCAAATGTTCCGTTCAAGGCGACCGCCGGGCTCCATCATCCGATCCGTTGCTTCAAGCCGCTGACGTATGCATCGGACGCGCCACAAGGCACGATGCATGGATTCATGAACGTACTTCTGATGACCGGGTTTGCACGCGAGAGTTTTCGCGTCAGCCTGCTCGAAGAGATCATGGAAGAAGAGTTCGAAGAAGTGTTCGAGTTCAGTGAAGCCGGCGTTTCATGGCGCGGATCGCATCTGCTAACGCTCAGCCACATCGAACGTTTGAGATCGAAGGGTATGCATTCGTTCGGCTCATGCTCGTTCGATGAACCGGTCGCAGATCTGGAGGAAATGAGGATTCTGTAATTAATAGTTGATAGTTGATGAATGATAGTTTGTCGTCGGGCGATTCGTCTATCTGTTCTTCAACTGTCAATTATCAACTATCAATTATCACTTGAATATGTCCTACGAAATCAACGAAACCCACGACCCGAATCTGAAGAGCTGGATAGAATCCGCCAACGACCCGAACACGGATTTTCCGATTCAGAATTTGCCATTGTGCGCATACGAGGTCGGGGACTTGCAGCCTGGTCTCGGAATTGGATTTGTTATCGGCGACAAGATCCTGGATATCTATGGCTGCATTGACGACGGATTGATGCAGAACGAGGCGATCGCCCAGTTTGCGTCGTATCGTCTCTGGAGCCTCAACGCGATCGGCAGTTTTGATCCGCGAATTCTGTCTGACCTGCGTCGCCAGGCGTTCTATCTTTTGTCTGTGAAGAACGACGCACGTGTCGCGGTCGGCGACCATCTCCTTTCGGTCAGTGATGTTCGGTTCGAGCCCGCCTTCAAGACCGGCGACTATACCGACTTTTACTGCTCGATCTATCACGCGACGAATGTCGGTTCGATGTTCCGGCCCGACAATCCGCTGATGCCGAACTACAAGTATATCCCGATCGGATATCACGGACGGGCGTCGAGCATTGTCGTCAGCGGTGCAGATATCAAACGTCCGCACGGACAAAATCACAGCGATGCCGAGAAGCCTCCGGTGTTCATACCGTGCCAGAATCTCGATTACGAAATGGAGCTCGGATTCTTTGTCGGAAAGGGTAATGAACTCGGCCACGCGATACCTATCGGCGAAGCGGAGGATCATATTTTCGGCGTCTGTCTCGTCAACGACTGGTCGGCTCGCGACATGCAGGCGTGGGAGTATCAGCCGCTCGGGCCCTTTCTCGCAAAGAATTTTGCGACGACGATCTCACCGTACGTTGTGACGATGGAGGCGCTGGCCCCGTTCAGAACGAAAGCATTCGAACGCGACGCGGATGATCCGCAGCCGCTTGAATATCTAAGCGGCGAACAGAACCGGAATCTGGGCGGGCTCGATATCAATCTCGAGGTCTATATCCAAACTGAAAAGATGCGGAATGAAAATATTAAACCGCACATGCTCAGTCGGTCCAACACGAAAGACCTCTATTGGACGATCGGCCAGATGCTGACTCACCACGCATCGAACGGATGTAATCTGCAGACCGGCGATCTGATGGCGACGGGCACCGTCAGCGGCAAAGAGAAATCGGCGCGCGGATGTCTCCTCGAACTCACTTGGCGCGGGACCTTACCACTGGAATTGCCGAGTGGCGAACAGCGACGATTTCTCGAAGACGGCGACGAAGTCATCATGAAGGGCTTCTGCGAACGCGAAGGTTTTCGCCGCATCGGTCTAGGGGAATGCCGCGGTCGAATCATTCCGGCGGACTAGCGATATTTATCCGCGAAACACGCGAAACGACGCAAAAACAAAGAATGGCCCGCGAACAGCGCTAATCTGCTCGGAGTGGCTTCATATCGGTTTTCTATTCGCGTCTATTCGCGTTATTAGCGGGCAGAAAGATTTTCGCGTCGTTTAGCGTCTTTCGCGGGCAGTTTCCCTTCCTGCTAAGATTCAATTGTGAAATCATCACCGGCTCTAACGTCAGCATCGGTCCGTCGCGTTGTCGGCGGAGCCGTTACGGCAGACTCACCCGACGTGCTTGCGGTCGAAGAGCCGCTTGAAATTCGGCTCGGGTTTTCAGACAAAACACATCGCGCGATCTCTATCACCATGCGGACGCCGGGCGCGGACGGGGAATTGGCGGCCGGCTTTCTCTTCACTGAAGGAATTCTTCAACGTGCCGAACAGATCGAACAGATACGACATTGCGGTCTAAAGATCGGAAGGCAGACAGGAACACTCGAACGAGCGACCGCACTAAATTCGAATACGATCCGCGTTGATTTGAAGCAAGGAGTCGATGTCGACTTCAAGCGTCTGGAACGACATTTCTACACGACATCGAGCTGCGGCGTGTGCGGCAAGGCCGCCCTCGAGTCGATC
>JBDTSA010000423.1:0-2600 GCA_039931335.1 Acidobacteriota bacterium | reverse complement strand
GAGAAGATATTTCACGTGGCCGAACTTTCGCATCGCCGCCCGTTCGCGGGCGAAAAACAGCAGCACCAAGAATCCAAAATAGACGACGATGCCCTCGAGGCGATGGAGACCATCGGCGTCGAGCCACGCCGTCGTCAACTTCTCATCATGCATCCAGAGAGCGATCACGATCCGCACGGTGTTCGCGGTTAGCGTCGCGGCATAGGATGCAAGCGCGGCGAATGGAATGACACGCCATGCAATGTGTCCTTTACGCGAGAACTCGGCAAGCGACAGCATCAGAAACGAGATGATCAGAAAGTTCACCCCGGCACACGATGCCGCGATGAGGAACGTGTGGTCGCTGCTAATGTATCCGGCTTGCGATTCGAATTCTAAATGCGTGCTGGTGATCAGTTCGACGAGACTGGCCGTCGGCGCGAGGATCCAACGCAGATCGTTCACACTCGCGGTTGAGTAGAAAGATTTCAGCGCGAAGGCGATCGCGAAGATCGTGGAGAGCTGGAGCAGGTTTTTGAGGTTTAGTCTTGCGTTCATGTTTGGTGTGTTTCGTGTATTTCGTGGTTTGGATTAGTTCGAAAAAAAACAGAACCACGAAATACACGAAACACACTAAAGATCCTCGATGCCACGTGACGACTCAGTCAGACTCCCCTTCTAAACAAGGAGGGAGCTTTGTTTGTCCTCCTCCCCTCTGTCGCTGGTCATGCGATCGAAACCCTTTTTTCTCGTAACTAACATCTTCTAAGGACTTGCCTGTCTTCAAGCCTCCTGCGGAAGACCAACATCGCCGCGATAAGCGCTAACGCACCGATCAGCCAAATCAATTCAGGCTCGCTTCCGACGGCTAGATCGCTGACACCGACCGGAAGCGGCAGCGGCTGATTCACATCGGCGGCGGCGCCATTCGGATTCACGACCTTTTCGCGGACAGCGATGAACGATGTGTATTTCGTCAGCAGGTTGTATTTCAATCCGAGCTCGGTGATCTCTTTAACCGACGCGTCGGTCACGTTTCCGAATCCGTAATCCGAAAGCTCGGCGATCCGTGTTCGTGCCCAGAGATATCTCAGTGCCCGATTTCCATCGTCCGGTTGGACCGTTGAGACATCGAGGCGCGATACAAAATCGCCGCGCCCGCTCTTACCGGTAAGCTCGATCGTCCCGCCCGGTCTACCGCGCCATTTTCCGAAGAGAACGACCGGACGCTGTGCGAGGAGATCGGGAAACGCACCGGGCTCGATGTCGTACATCTCGAAACCGTCGGCCCGGATCCGGATGTCGGTCAAGACAGGCGATTGAATATACTCGCGAAACTTCGCCGCGATGTTGGCGGCTTTCGCCTGATCTTCGACAACAAACGGTTCGCCGAGCCCGGCCCTCGCGACTCCTTCGATCAGGTATCGATTGACACCAGCGCCGATGCCGAATGCAAAGACGTTCGCTTGTCCGAGATTCTGGCGAATGTATTTGAAAACACCCTCTTCGACGGAAACGTAACCGTCCGTGATCAAGACGACGCTTCGCGACACACCTGGCTCGCTGGAAAGTCGCATCGCCTGCTGTATCGCCGGCAGGAGCTCGGTGCCGCCATTTCCGCGCTGCTGCTCGATCAACTGAACCGCGCGAGAGATATTCTCAGCATTGGCCGGCGGCGGACTCTCAGACAGGGCAGTCGAATCACCCGCGAAAAGTACGACGTTGAAAAAGTCCGTCGGTCGGAGCCCGCCGATCAGATCCTCGAGCAGCTTCTTTGATGTATCGAGCGGAAAGCCGTCCATCGAACCCGAGACATCGACGACAAAGACGTATTCGCGCGGCGGGATATCCTCGGGTGCAACTCGCTTCGGCGGCTGGGCCATGTAGAGAAAGAAATTTTCGCCCTCGCCCTGATAAAGGATCAGGCCTGATGCGATCTGCTCTCCGGCGAGCCGATAACGCAGAATAAAATCGCGGTTCCCCTGGAACTTATCTGCGTCATCGAGCGTGAGCTGTGCGACGCTCTCACCCTGCCACTTCGAGCTCATCGGATGTGTCGAGCAATCGAGATCGCGGATCGGAACGCCGGCTGCGATGCGGGCGGAAATATTAAATGTGCTGGCGGGTTTCTCACCCTGATGTGTGTATGGTGTTTCGACGAATTTATTCTCGCCGCCCTCTCCGCCTTGCTTCGGTGACATGTATCGCGGACCGACAACCGTCGGGTAGACAGCTTCGTATACGCCGTCGGTCGGTACGAGCAGCTCCGTGTATAGCAGCTCGATCTCGACCATTTCGTTCGGCATGAGGTTAGCCAGGCTCATAGTGAAGACATTCGGCCTCGCCTGTTCGAGCAGGGAAGCGCTTTTACCTTCCTTCTTTGCGGTCTCAAATTCCTCTTTTGCCTTTTCGCGCTCCTTGATCTTGGCGACGATAACCTCATCGCCGATCCGCATACGCATTCCGTAGACGGCGGCGCGAGTCGATGCCGGAAATACGTAGGTCGCGTGTATCGCACGCGCGCCTTCGTTCTGATACGTCTGTACAACTCGGACGTCGGCGATGACGCCGGACACAGATATCTCGACGCTCGTGTCCTTGAGCGGCAGACGATCGACATT
>JBDTSA010000422.1:0-2600 GCA_039931335.1 Acidobacteriota bacterium | reverse complement strand
TTAATTCGTGGCTAAAACTCCTTACAAATAACTTAGGCGGCAAACCTCGCGAAAAGGTTGCCGCCTGTATCTACCACCCCGTCATCCGAAGCGGATGCCACCCCTCCTAAACAAGGAGGGGAGCTTTTTTCCGTTCCGTCATCCGCGCGGATCCGCGGCTAATATTCTTTTTCGATCCGCGTCATCCGCGCAGATCCGCGGCTAAAATAATCTGACAAAGCGGCACCTGCTGTTATACAATCTCCCACACTCGCTTTCAGTGGTAATCAAACGAAATTCTCTCTCAACAAAAGGAGGCGGTTTCCAACGCGAGCCCCGTCGCGCGACCGAAAACAAAATGTCCCAACCACGCTACCTCACAAAGTCGCGATTCAAGATCGCAATGCAATGCCCGACAAAACTCTTCTATACAAACAAAGCAGAGTACGCGAACAGTAAACTCGACGACCCGTTTCTAGCCGCGCTCGCCGATGGCGGATTCCAGGTCGGTGAACTGGCGAAGTGTTATTTTCCGGGCGGTGTTGAGGTCTCGACACTCGATTACGACGAATCGGTTCGGCAGACGGAAGAGCTTCTGAAACGTGAAAGCGTCACGATCTTTGAAGGAGCATTTCGCTACGAGAACTTTTTCATCCGCGCGGATGTGGTTGTAAAAAACGGCAACGCGATCGAGCTGATCGAAGTAAAAGCAAAGTCGTGCGACTTCGACGACGAGACGGGATGTCATAACAAGAACGGCTCGATCAGCTCAAACTGGAAACCGTATATCGAGGACGTCGCGTTTCAGAAATACGTCGTGCGTAACGCCCATCCTGAATTCAAAGTCACGGCGCACTTAATGCTTTCAGACAAGACGTCGCTCTGCGGGACCGACGGCCTGAATCAAAAGTTCCGCCTCGTGACCGGTGAGAACAATCGCAAACGCGTCGAGGTATCGAATGAACTAACGGATGCCGATCTCGAAACAAAGATCCTCCGCCAGATCTGCGTCGACGCAAGCTGCGAAAAGATCTACGCCGAAGTGGAAGAAACCCGACCGGTAGGGAGGGTGCAAGGCTACGCCGACATGCTCAACACGCTCTCCCAGCACTACGCCGCCGACACAAAGATCCCCCCAGTTCCCGGTACCATCTGTTCAAATTGCGAATTCCAGGACGACAGCGGCGAGGCAAAGAGCGGCTTTCGCGAATGCTGGACCGAAATATACAAATGGAGCGATAAGGATTTCGATGACGCCAGCATTCTCGATCTGTGGAACTTCAGCCGAAAGGACGAGTTGATGGCCGCCGGAAAACTAAAGCTCTCGCAGCTTCTCCCCGATGACATCGCACCAAAGACAAAACCAAAGGGCGAGCCGAAAGCCGGACTCTCGACCACCGACCGCCAATGGGAGCAAATACAGAAAGCGACAAACCGCGACGAAACGCCTTACGTCGATCTCGAAAATCTAAAACAGGAGTTCGGTTCTTGGGCCTATCCGCTCCACTTTATCGATTTCGAAACCGCCGCACCGGTAATCCCGTTCCAGCGCGGCCGGCGTCCGTACGAAGGCGTCGCGTTCCAGTTCTCGCACCACACGGTCGATGAACAAGGCCGCATCGAACACTGCGGTGAATTCCTGCACACAACGCGCGGCACGTTTCCGAACTACGATTTTATTCGTGAGCTAAAGCGACAGTTGGAATGCGACCGCGGCACCGTCTTTCGATACCACAGCCACGAGAACTCGTATCTCTGCGCGATCCGTCAACAGCTTCTCAATGACGCCTCCGACATCGCCGACCGCGACGAGCTCGTCGCATTTATCGAGACGATCTCGAAGCCCCGCGACAAGAATCCGATCGACACATGGCAAGCCGGCCCGCGCAATATGGTCGATCTCTTCGAGCTCGTAAAGCGCTACTACTACCACCCGGCGACACGCGGCTCGATCTCGCTCAAGTACGTCCTCCCCGCCGTCCTCGGCACATCCAAGTTTCTGCAGGAGAAATATTCTCAGCCTATCTACGGAGCGGACGGAGGAATCAAGAGCTTGAATTTCAAGGACTGGTCGTGGGTGGTGCGCGATGAAACCGCCAGTGTTGGTGACCCTTATAGGTTGTTAGAGCCCCTATTCACTGACGAATCAGAACACGATATCGCGATCATACACTCGGCGTGGTACGACGAAGTGATCCGCGACGGCGGTGCTGCCATGACTGCGTACGCGAAGCTTCAGTTTCAGGAGATGCCGCCGGAAATACGCACCGCGATGAACCGCGCCCTGAAACGCTACTGTGAGTTAGACACGCTGGCGATGGTGATGATCTATGAAGCATGGAGGGCGGAGCTCAGGTGAACATGTACAACCGATCACTGGCCACCGACCACCGACCACCGACCACTGTCTCCGGCCTACGGCAAACTTCAGTTTCAGGAAATGTCCGACGCCGAACGCACCTCGATCGAATCCGCGCTCCGCAAATACTGCGAGCTCGACACACTCGCGATGGTCATGATCTACGAAGCCTCGAAGGCAGACTGGTTGGGCCGCGTGTAAAAAAAAGCCCCGTGCATATCTGATTTGCACGGGGCGTTAAGTTTCTCTAGAAAGGCTTGCT
>JBDTSA010000421.1:0-2603 GCA_039931335.1 Acidobacteriota bacterium | reverse complement strand
AGCTTCGCCCGATCAGCCGTTGGATCTCCTGCGTTCTGCCCGATGGTCGTTGGATCTCGCGTTGCGTGCGAGTGTTCGTCGCACGCGGCAGCATCGCGTACTCGGCGGTGACCCAACCGATTCCCTTGTTGCGCAAGAACAGCGGCACGCGGTCCTCGACCGATGCCGTACAGATTACCTTTGTCCCGCCGACTTCGACGAGGGCTGAGCCCTCTGCGAACGGCGAGATGTTCGGCGTGATCTTCGTATTGCGGATCTGATCGACGGCACGGCCGTCTGGTCTCTGGTAGTTCATAATTGATAATTGATAATTGATAATTTTGAGCCAGGCGGCTGCGGTCGCGACTCTTCGTCGTCCAAGTTCGCGATTATCAATTGTCAATTATCAACTATCAATTACTCCGCAGTTTGTCTCCCCCGTAAACCTCGATCGCCTCGAGTTTCGTCGGCGTCGTTCCAAGAAATCTTTCCGCGACCTTTGCAAAACGTTCGGCGGCGTCGGTCACGTAAAAATGATCAATGTCGTCGCAAAGCTTCCGCGTTCCCGAAATTTTGTTCGGGTTTGCCAAGTCTTTGGCGGCCAATAAACGTTCGACCTCTTCCGCCGTCGCTTCGCCTGAGTCAATAAGCTTAACATTTTCGCCAACCGTTTTTTGGATGACGTCGCGCAAGATCGGGTAATGAGTACAACCGAGCACAAGCGAGTGCGGACTAAACTCGCGAACCTTATGAAGATATTTTTCGGCGATCGATAAAGTTTCAGCCTCACCGGTCCAACCTTCTTCTGCAAGCGGGACGAACAGCGGGCAAGCCGTTTGAAAAACAGTCGCCGTTTCGGATGCTCGCCGTATCGCTTCGACATATGCATTGCTCGAAACCGTAGCCTCGGTGGCGATCACGGCGATCCGCGCTTCGGGTTCGGTCGAAGTTTCCGCAACCGCCTTCCGACCGCCCGGCCCGATCACGCCGACAACATCCAACCCGATCCGTTCGCGAATCTTCGGCAACGCGAGCGCCGATGCCGTGTTGCATGCGACGACGAGCAGCTTGATCCCGAGCGACGCGAGAAACTCGGAGTTCTCGATCGCGTATCGTTCGACTGTCGCCAGCGACTTAGTTCCGTATGGAACGCGCGCCGTATCGCCGAGATAAACGAAATGCTCGTTGGGCAGACGATCATGCAGGGCGCGATAGACGGTCAAGCCGCCAACGCCCGAATCGAAAATTCCAATAGGTAATTCGTTCACAAAATCAAAAGACTAAGGCTACAAAAAGCAAAGAGGTTCGGCAACTGGGCTTGTCATCTCTCACGTCTTGAACGTGTCAGGACATGATCGATCTTCTCGCCGCGGAGGTGCGCGATAATTCGCCCGACGTTATCGCTTATCGCCACTTGAGTTTTCAGCGATCCGATATACCTCATGATCTCTTTCTGACGAGACGGCGGCAGACCATTAAAAGCTTCGCGCGCCTGTCTATCTTTTCGAAGCGCAGCAGCAAGTTCGCCCGGCATCGGAATGGTTCGTAGCGTGGGGTCAAACTCGATCTCGATCATAGCCCGGTCACCAACATGCAACCCTGAAGCTTTGAGCATCGGACCGTTGATGTAGAGCCGCCACGAGCCTCCGTACTTAACAAGGGTTTGCACGAACTCTGCTCCGTTGAGCTTTCCTCTCACGGGAATCGGGCCTTTCGCTCTTCCCGCGTGTGAGAAAATAGATTTCATCGCGCGATCCGGCGGATCGACTACCGGATTGATACCGATCTTGTAGATTGTCGAAAAGAAACGTGGCATAGTGCTACGCGAAGTTGTAGTTGATCCCAATCATAGACAAGAGATCGCCTTCATTCTAAAGCATGAGCAACCCGACGAAAACGGACGCCACGACTTTTGCCGCTGAAGAGTCGCGTCTCGAGCATCGCAGCGACGTCTTCAAGAAAGAGCTCGGCCTAACCGATCTCGTCCTTACCCAGATCCTGTTCATTGTCGGTCTGCCGTGGGTCGGCGTCGCTGCGAAACAGGGCCCGTCGCATGTCGTGCTGTGGATCGTGGCGGCCGTACTTTTCTATATACCGTCGGCTCTTGTCGTTATTTACCTGAACCGCGCGATGCCGCTCGAGGGCGGTCTGTATCAGTGGGCCAAGCTGGGGATCAACGACATCATCGGGTTCATGGTCGCGTGGAACCTGTGGCTGTTTGCGATCTTGAACACATCCGAGATCGGAATTCAGCTGACCCAATATTTTGTCTATATCGCGGGGCCCGAAAGCGAGGCGACGCTGGCGAATCCGTGGTTCGTCGCGGGAGTCAATGTCGTCGTCATCGGCGCACTTGTTGTGATAACGATCGTCGGCCTCAGCGTCGGCAAATGGGTTCACAAATTCGGCGGCGTGTTAATGCTCTTGACCTTCGCGACGATCTTGATCCTGCCGATCATCAATTGGTTCAATGGGACAGTGCCGGAATACAAGCCGCTGACATTCGAGATGCCGGTCCTGTCGCTGATGACTTTGAACCTTCTCGGCAAGATGGGCTTTGGAGCGCTGGGCGGATTTGAATACGTCGCCATTCACGCCGGTGAAGCCCGCGACCCGGGCCGCGC
>JBDTSA010000420.1:0-2612 GCA_039931335.1 Acidobacteriota bacterium | reverse complement strand
ACCGTTTCGCCGTATTCGAAATGGAGAATCGCGACCGGGCTTCCGAGCGTCTCCAGGGCTCCGAACACATTCCGTGCCCCGAACTTTGATGTGCTCTACGACTCGCCGTTCGAGGTCAGCGATTTTAAAGAGATCTCATTCGACATTCACGGAAAGAAGCACCGCGTCGTGATGAGCGGCGAGGGGAATTACGATCTGAAACAAATCGCTGAAGACATCGCGAAGATCGCCGACGAAGGCTACAAGATCTTTGGCGAATTTCCGTACGACGATTACACGTTCATCGTGAACCTGCGCGGCGGCGGCGGACTCGAGCATCTGAACTCGACCGCTCTTCAGTGGAGCCGCTTCGGTTTCAAACCGGAAACCCGGTACAAACAATTTCTCGGACTCGTCGCTCACGAGTATTTTCATCTTTGGAATGTGAAGCGCATCCGCCCCGACGCGCTCGGCCCGTTCGATTACGAGCACGAGAATTACACAAAGCTGCTGTGGGTTGCCGAAGGCGGCACCGCGTACTACGAGAGCCTTTTGGTCCGCCGCGCGGGTTTGATCTCGGATAAAGAACTGCTCGATGCGCGTGCTACGACGATCGAGCAATTACAAAATCGCCCAGGCCGTTTCGAGACGAGTCTTGAAGAAGCGAGCTTCGATGCGTGGATCAAATATTACCGGCAGGACGAAAACGCCATCAACAATCAGATCTCGTATTACGACAAAGGCGAGGTCGTGAACATGATGCTTGACGTCACGATCCGGACGGCATCGGGCGGCGCAAAATCGCTCGATGAAGTGATGCGGTATCTTTACAACGAGTTCTACAAAAAGAACCGTAATTACACACCGGCAGATTTTCAAAAAGCGGCTGAACTTGCGGCCGGCCGGAGCCTCGACGATTTCTTTTCGAAGTATGTGCGTGGCGAAGCCGAGATCGATTACAACGCGATCCTCGCGGGGGTCGGTGTACAACTCAAGGCGGACGAGCCGGATAAGGCGAAGGCTTATATCGGTGCCGATCTCACGGAGGAGAATGGCCGTCTGACGATCCGTACCGTTTCAGCCAAAACACCGGCTTATGAGCAAGGCCTGAACACCGGCGATCAGATCGTCGCCATCGACGGTTATCGCGCGAGTAATACGTTTTTGCAATTGTATCTCGCCGAGCGTAAACCGAACGATACGATCAAGCTGACGGTCTTTCGCTTTGATAAGCTCCGCGATGTGACGTTCAAGCTTGGAGCGAACATGCGTGCCGATTATTCGTTCATACCGGTTGATAACCCGAGCGATGAGCAGAAAAAACTTTACGCGGATTATATGAAGGCGGAGTTGGTGAAGTAATTGGTGAGGATGTGGAAGAATTAACCGCGGATGACGCGGATGATACAGATCAAAGCCGATCTGATTTTCAGATCTGATCCGTCACGCATTGAGCTCCGTCGGAGCGACATAAATTTCGTCGCGGCGCCGCTCCGACGAAGCTTACAGATTTTTTATTGTGATCGTAGCTACCAACATTAGGCTCGTAACGGAGCCCGTCCCGGCCGAACAAGACTCTTGGTTGCAATTGGCCATACGACATCAGGCACACGTGTACGCCGGCAAGATTATGAAGTCGAAACTTTGCACTTTGATTCTCTTCTCGATTGCGTTGCTGTCGCTCAGCTGCTCGCGCGCCGGGGTCGATCTCCCCGGATCTCCACCGACTTCTCTCAGCCAAGTTCCCGCCGTTCGACTCAACTTTCGCTACGAGGCGGATGTTCCGCCACCCGATGCCCCGAAGGACGCGACGAAGGACGATCGTAACGCGGCCGTTCAGAGCGATTTCGATGCGAACCGTCCGCAGGAAGTGCTCGATAAAACGATTGCCTCACCGGACGTGAAACGCGTCCTTGCCGTCTATCACAAAGCAGGTGACATGCCGTCGGAATTTCGTCTCGACATGTACACGGGCGACGGAAAGATTTTGAAAAAGGTCACGTCCGATGGCATGGCCGTGCACTTTCCCGACACGATCCGCTGGTCGCCGGATTCTTCGTCGCTTGCGTTCGTCGCGATGATCCGCGGGACATCAGTCGACGACACTTCGACAGCACCGGCGCCAGATCCGGAAACATCGTTCGCGAATACAAACACAGCCGCGACGCCGGCACCCGCCGCGGATGCCAATGCCAACACAGATCCGAACGCGAACAGTGCTCCTATCGGACCCCCGACACCCGCCGCGCCAACCGGCATCCTGACGTTTCGTACGGAGCAGATCTACATCTGTAACGCCGAGGGTGACGGTGCAAAGTCGATCACGCAGAACGAAGGGCTCATCTATTTTTATTACGTCTGGTCGCCGGACAGCTCGACGCTCGCCGGCCTCGCGGCGAAATCGATCGAATGGAAATACCTTAATGATCGCGCCGATCAAAACGGTGAGACGTTCGTGCCCGTCGGACGACCGCGTGTGATCGAAAAGAACGGCCGCGAACGACGGCTCGACGATGCGCTGACCGCGGTCCAGCCGGTATGGTCGCCCGACTCGTCTAAAGTCGCGTGTGCCTTCGACAATCAGGTCCGGATCTACGACGCGAATGGCAACGCTCCGACCCAAGCGGCGATCC
>JBDTSA010000419.1:0-2617 GCA_039931335.1 Acidobacteriota bacterium | reverse complement strand
GGCGGTAGTTCTGGGAAGTTGGGCACTCACGCGAGCAAAAGATAATCCGAAAGGCAAGTTCACACTCATATTTCGTAAGTTCAATGACGGCTGGCGGATCGTGCACGACCATACTTCTTAGTTTTCGAATGTCGGAATGCCATTTGCTATATCAATCGTGACTGTTCAAAAACAAGACACACGAGGGGTAAATGGCAAATACACAGGATTCAATAAAGAAAATTCGCGAACTAACTCACGGCATCGACTTTTGCATGCTCACGACCATGGACTGCGGCCAGCTTCGCAGCCGGCCTATGTCTACGCAGGAGTTCGAATTCAACGGCGACCTTTGGTTTTTTACAAGCGACAATACACACAAGATCAGTGAGATCGAAAAGGACAATCGCGTCTGCGCAGCGTACTCCAAACCAGATGACAACCTTTTCCTTTCGGTTTCCGGCAAGGCCGAAGTTGTAAAGGATCGGGCGAAGATCGAGGAACTTTGGAGCCCGGTGCTGAAGGCATGGTTCCCGGAGGGGATCGATGATCCGCACCTTTGCCTTTTGAAGATTCCCGTCGAACAGGCCGAATATTGGGACGCACCATCGAGCAAGCTTGTCCAGTTATTTGGGATGGTCAAGGCGATCGCCACCGGGCAGGAAGCGGATTACGGCGAGAATAAAAAGATCTCGCTCTGATACGGCTAGCAAAAAACGAGACGAGTATTGGATAATGGCTCACAGTCATTATCCAATTTTCATGTCCGGAGAAAGTCCAATGAAGAAACTCGCCCTTTCGTTCGTCATTCTTTTTGCGTTGTCCCTCATTGTTTCAGCCCAGTCTTACACGATCCAGCAGTATCTCAACATCAAGGCCGCGGGCGCACCGGCGCTCTCATCTGACGCCAAACGGATGGCGTATCTGACCAATGTCTCGGGCACATCGCAGATATGGATGATCGACCTGCCGGCGGGAACGCCGAAGCAGATTACGAACTATGATGACAATATCGGCTTCGTTCGGTGGCTGCCCGATGACAGCGGCATCATCTTTGGAAAGGCGCGGGGCGGTGACGAGAACACGCAGTTCTTCTGGATGAAAACCGACGGCAGCGGCGTTCGCGAACTGACAAGCGATCCGAAGGTCCGACACAACTTTGCGGAAATCTCGTTTGATGGAAAGACGATCTACTACACATCGAACAAACGCAATCGCACTTTCTTCGATGTGTATTCGATGGACGTCGCTTCGGGCAAGCAAACATTGCTGTATCAGTTCGACGGCAACATAGACGTCGCCGCTGTAAGCGACAGTGGAAAGAAGTTAGTACTCTCGCGCGACGGTATCGAAAAGAGTCTCGATAACGATCTTTACCTCGTAGACGTTGCAAGCAAAAAAGAAGTACACCTCACGCCGCACAAAGATGCTTCCGAATTCGGGAACGTCCACTTTTTGGCTGACGGCCTTCTCTACACCACGAATGACAAGCGGGACTTTCAGGGCCTCGCGCAAATGCGAAAAATAAATGCGGCGGGCGATGATTGGAGCGAAGCGAATCGCGAGACAAAGATCGTTCACGAGGCTGCGTGGGACGTCGCTGGCGTTGAGATGCAGCCGTACGGAAGCTTGATCGCGTACACCGTCAACCGCGAAGGTTTCTCAGAGATATGGCTGCGAAAGGTAGAAATCGGCGGGAAGCCGTTGATCGCGACTGTCGCCAAAACCGCGGAGCGGATAGATACTCTTCCGGCGCGAGGCATCGTCGGCGGAATGACGTTATCGAAGGACCAAACGAAGCTCGCGTTTTCGTTTAGCGCATCAAAATACAACGGCGACATTTGGCTTTACGATCTGAAAACACGCGCGTTGACGCAGGTCACGCACAGCGACCGCGCCGGAATTCCGCAAGAGTCTTTCGTCGCACCGGAACTTATTAAATTCAAAAGCTTCGACGGTCTTGATGTAGGGGCGTGGTATTACAAACCGGCGTCGGGCGCGAAAGCCGCTCTGCCCGTTATCGTCAGCGTCCACGGCGGGCCCGAAGGCCAAGAGCGCCCCGGATTCAATCCGCTTTATCAATATTATCTTTCGCGCGGTTACGCAGTTCTTGCTCCCAACGTGCGAGGTTCGACCGGTTATGGAAAGGTTTACACGCATCTCGATGACGTGAAGAACCGCGAGAATTCTGTAAAAGATCTGGCATACGCCGTTGCGTGGCTAAAAGCGAAGGGTTCCGCTGATCCCAAACGCATCGCTGTCATGGGTGGAAGCTACGGCGGATACATGACGCTCGCGGTGATCACTCTCTATCCAGAGCTGTGGGCCGCGGCGGTCGATACCGTCGGCATCGTCAATTGGGAATCCTTCCTAAAGAACACTTCGAGTTATCGCCGACGCCAGCGAGAAGTCGAATATGGAATGCTCGATCGCGACATCGATTTCTTACGCGCGATCTCACCGATCAAAAAGATCGACCGCATTAAAGCACCGCTCTTTGTGATCCAGGGAAAGAACGATCCGCGCGTTCCTTACACCGAGGCCGAGCAGGTCGTTAAAGCTCTCAAGGATCGAGGTGCAATCGTCGAATACAAACTCTACGACGACGAAGGCCACGGCATCTCAAAACTAAAAAACC
>JBDTSA010000418.1:0-2631 GCA_039931335.1 Acidobacteriota bacterium | reverse complement strand
TGATCAGTGTTCATGTGATTCCAAGACCGCATGGCGAAGTTGAACGAGTGCTGCCTCGTGGGGGCAAAACCGGCTTGAGTCCGGACGAAAAAGCGCTGGGCGCCGGAGGCGGACGGCAACTTGGCTCGGGCGACGCTTCCGGCACAGGAACCGGAATGCAGGGCAACAAATCAAAGACGCGGTGACACGGTGAAGCGGTGACGGAGAGACAAGGATCTCTGCGTCTCCGTGTCGCTCACTCGCCACGTCGCATTGAGAGCAGATGGGCGACAAAGATTTAATTGCACAGCAAGAGGCACGGGACGCGGTTGAAGCCGCTCACCGTGCCTTTCAGACTGTAGCGGAGTTCGACCAGAAAAAGATCGACCAGATCTGCGAGGCGATGTCGAAAGTCGCGCTCGCTGAATCGGCTCGGCTCGGCTTGCTTGCGCACGAAGAAACGGGCTTTGGCAAAGCTGAAGATAAGAAAGAGAAGAACCGATTTGCCGCGGAAGACGTCTGGAATTATTTCCGCGGATTAAAGACTGTCGGCGTTGTCTCGGACAGCGGCACGGTGGTCGAGATCGTCAGTCCGCGCGGCGTAGTAGCGGCGATCATCCCTTCGACAAATCCGACATCGACAGCGATCTTCAAGATCATCATCGCGATCAAATCGCGTAATACGATCGTCTTGTCACCGCATCCGTCGGCGGCGCGGTGCATCGCCGAGACGACGCGGATCATGCGCGAAGCAGCGATTCAGAACGGGCTGCCGTCCGAGGCGATTTACTGTATCGAAAACAGCACGATCGAGGCGACCGAGGCGCTCATGAAGCACAAGCGAACCGCGGTCATACTGGCTACCGGCGGTATCGGGCTTGTGCGAGCAGCATATTCGTCGGGTAAGCCGGCATTCGGCGTCGGACCCGGAAACGTTCCGGTCTTCGTCGAGCGCTCAGCAAATGCTGCGAAGGCTGTGAGCGATATTCTTACGGGGACGTGCTTCGACAATGGAACCATTTGCGCATCCGAGCAGTCTGTGGTCGTTGACGCACCGCTCGAAGCGGAAGTGCGCGAACAGTTCAAGCAACAAGGCGGACATTTTCTGAACGCCGCCGAAGCCCAGGCCGTTGCGAAAGTGCTACTGACGCCACAGCGAACACTTAACGCCGGCATCGTTGGAAAGTCGGCCGAGTACATCGCGAATCTCGCTGGCGTCACGATCCCAAGTGGAACTCGTTGTCTCCTCGCGGATTGTGCCGGCGTCGGAAGGGATTATCCATGGTCGATCGAAAAGCTATCGCCCACTCTCGGGTTTTTTGTTGTCGATGGAGTAGAGCAGGGGGCGAACCGGTGCTACGAAATTCTCAAGTTCGGCGGCATGGGCCACACCGCCGGTATGCATACGCAGAATCGAGATGCCGCGATCGCTTACGGCGCGAAGATGCCGGCTTCGCGAGTCGTCATTAACTCTCCTACAACACACGGGGCGATAGGATTTTCGACCGATCTGCCACCCTCGATGACCTTGGGCTGCGGTTCTTGGGGAGGCAATGTCACATCCGATAACGTTTCACCGATCCACTTGATGGACATCAAGCGCGTTGCGTGGGAGACGAAACCGGTCGGAGCTGAAAGGCCGAAAGCCACGGCGGCATCGGTTCCGGCTGTCTCATCGCCGCCTGTTGTCTCAATGCCTAAACCGAATCGTGAGCAGATCGCCGCGATCGTAGATCAGTTTCTAAGCAAGAAGATCGCCGACACGCCGCTTCCGGAACCGCCCGCACCCGTACCAGCCGCGGAGTCGCCGGTGAAGACGATCATTCACGAGCTTCGCCCGCAGTCGCTGACGGAGAATGGCGCGAACAGAACCCCGATGGACTTCGTCAGTGAGAGCGATGTCCGTCTTGCCATCGAAAAGAGAGAGAAGATCTACATAACTTCGAAAACGATCCTCACGCCTTCGGCTCGTGATCTTGGAAACGAAAAAGACATTTTCGCCTCGGCCTGAGGTCTATGATTAGAATTTTTGCCGCTATTCTTCTTTTGACGCTCGGACTGTGCATTCCCGCCGCGGCGCAGGATGCGACTGCATCGTCTCAGAAGACGAGCGAGGGGGCTCCTGTAAGCTACGGTCTTGTTGTGGACAATTCAGGTTCGTTCCGTACGCTGATTGATAAGGTCGTGGCGGTAACGTCTGATGTCGTCGAAGAGAACGGAGCGGAAGACGAAGCGTTTCTCGTCACGTTTGTTGACACGCCGAAGATCGTGCTGCGGCAGGAGTTCACGTATCGGAAGTCGGAACTTCACGACGCTGTGCAGAACATGTTTATAGAGGGCGGCCAGACGGCGATCCTGGATGCAATAAAAAGTTCGGCCGATTATCTCGCTCAAAATGCAAGAACCGATGCGGGCCGGATGCGGGCGCTCGTGCTTGTTACGGATGGTGAAGACCGAGGGAGCCAGTCGAAGATCGACGATGTGCTAAAGCTTTTAAAGGACCAGAACATCCGCGTCTTTGTTATTGCGATGTCGGACACGAAGGTGTTCACTAAAATACTTGATCGACTTACAAAAGCGACCGGCGGCTTGGTTGTGACACCAAAAGGCCGAGGTGACCTGTCGGGCGCGGCGAAGCAAGTCTTCGCGGCG
>JBDTSA010000417.1:0-2637 GCA_039931335.1 Acidobacteriota bacterium | reverse complement strand
GATTTCCGCCGGTGTTCTGGATCGAGTCAGCGACAGTCCGTAGAAGAACGCGATTGTAGAAAAGGCCCGACCCAAATCTCACGACGCTCCGGCCGTCGCCATTCGGATCCCACGCGATCGCGAAACGCGGCCCCCAGTTGTTGTTATCGTTCACCGCCGTCTCATGTTCGTAACGGACGCCCATGCTAATGGTCAGATTCTGCCGCGGCTTGAACTCGTCGTTCCAGAACAAACCGGTATAGGTATTCTTCACATCCGAAGCGGTGCCGAAATTCTGTCGGAAGCGCGAAAGGACATTGTCTTGAAAATTTAATACGCCGGAAAAATAGAATGTTCCCGACGCATCGCCGAGACCTAGAGCTTTCGAGCGCACGCTCATGACATCAAATCCCATCTTCATCGTGTGGCTGCCCGCGATGTAGCTAAACGAGTCCTGGATCTGAACCCGCGTCTCTTTCCTGTTTTGCGGAAAGCCCGTTGCATCGCCGGTCACTGACGCGGTGGAATTTCCGGCAGTCAGTGTCTGTGATCCGCCGCTCGGGTTCGTGTAGCCGATCAATACGACGGGCGCAAACGGATCACTCGTCTGAAAACTCGGCTTGAATATCGAATGCTGGCCGCGAATCTGGTTTACAGCCCGCGCTCCGAAAACATGATTGTCGGTGAAGTTGTACGCCTCCGACGCCGAGTTCCGAACCTGCAATGCGTCGTCAAGCCTCGTCGTCGACGCGAACGTAGTTCGCTGATTGCGTCGTCGACCGAATTGAAAACCGAGTGTAAAACTATTTGCTTCAGAGAAGTTGTGATCGATCCGAGCTGTGACCGAGTGATTCACGTTCGGCGTGTCGAGCGTCGCTTGATACGGAAGGATCGGAGCCGCCGGTGAGCTGCTTGCGTCAATGCACGACGAAACGGTCGGCGGACAGGTCGTGCTCGTTGGCACAGGTAACGCAAAGCGCGGATTCGCTCCGACCGGTACCCACGTATCGATAAACGTCGTATCGAGAACATTGTCGTACTCGTAGGCAAGCGAGAAGAATGTCTTGTTTCTACCGTCATAAAACGGAACTCGAACAGGCCCGCCTAGAGTAAAGCCCTGATTGTATTCGGTCAGAGGCTGGCGGCCGACTGCCGGTGTGCGGCTGTTGTTGTACCAGGTATTCGCATTCAAATTGTCATCGCGGAAGAACATGAACACTCGGCCGCGAAACTGGTTCGAACCGACCCGTGTTCGCAAATTTATTCGACCGCCCGATGCTCGCCCATATTCCGACGAGAATTGGTTCGTGATGACCTGCACCTCTTCGATCGCTTCAAGCGACGGCTGAAACCTGTCGCGCGACGACCGGTCGTCATTATTATCGAGGCCGTCGATCGTCAGATTATTCGAGTATGCAACACCGCCTGAAAGTGAAAAATTTCCCTGTTCCAACGGCGCCGTCTGCGGCGATTGAAATCGGTCCTCGGCCAACCCGTTCGTAGAAAGTTGTTCTTCGGATGTACCACCGAGCGTGAGAACGAGATCTAACGGATTGCGGGTGTTATTCGGTAGCTCTTCGATCTCGCGCTGCGTCAGCGTTCCGCCGACGATCGTTCGCGTCGTATCAATCGCGTGAGCATCATCGCCGGCGACTGTGACTGTCGTCGACGCAGTGACATCAGCCGGCGAGAGCCGGAGATCGAGTCGAAAATTCTGTCCGGAGAGCATCTCTAATCCGCTTGCTTCCTTTGGACCAAAGCCTGCCGCGGACGCCCTGATCCGGTATGTGCCCGGCTTGAGCTCGATGAAGCGATATCCACCTTCGTCATTCGAAATGAGCGTGCGTTCCGCATTCGATCGGAGCTCGGTCGCAGTTACCGCCGCTCCAACTATCGGAAGGTTATTCGAGTCCGTGATCTTCCCGAAAACGGTGACGTCGTCCAGATCCTGTGCGGCCGTCGGCAACGAAATAAGGAGAACGAGGGCTGAGTAAAACACAGCGCTACGCAGGGAAATCTGCATGTGGGAGCCTCCTGTCTAGCTGGTATTTAGTTGTTCAGGACGGTATTCTGTCTCTACGCGGAGGGATTTGTAGCAAAACGTTCTGAATTTTTCGAAAGATAAATGAAAACTGCCGGACAAAGAAGAGCACGCATCTCAGAGCGCATCAATTCGCTTGTTTCGGCTGAGCAGCCCTTTCGCCAGTTGGCCGGTAATGTCTCGAAGATCGCCAGGAATGCGATGGATGAGGCGAGCAGCCTCTCGCTTGAGCGTATCGAGATCAAATTATCTCGCCTGCCGAAGAAGCTCGACGGATTCAAGATCATCCATCTTTCGGATACTCACCACAGCCCTTTCACGAGCCTCGAACATATCGAACGGACGATAAAGATCGCGAACCGTCTAAAGCCGGACATGTTCCTTCTCACCGGCGACTATGTCTCGCATGAGAAAAAGTACATCGCTCCGGTGGCAAAGGTTTTGGGGAAACTGCGTTCGGAATTCGGAACGTTTGCATGCCTCGGCAATCACGATCACTGGACCGATCCGAATCTCGTCGTGAAGAGATTCGAGGAAGCCGGGATCAAAATGCTCGTCAACGAAGGCTTTCGATTTGAAGCTCGCGACGCGTCCTTCTGGCTCTGCGGTGTTGACGA
>JBDTSA010000416.1:0-2647 GCA_039931335.1 Acidobacteriota bacterium | reverse complement strand
GTCGATCGTCGCGACCGAGACGAGCACGATCACATTCGTCTCAGTGCCGGGCGTCGCGTTCGCAAAGGGCGGCAACTTCGAGTTCCTGCAGCTTGTACTCGGCTACATGCTCGGGCGGATCGTCATCTCAGTGATCTTCATCCCGCTTTATTTCAAGGGTGAGCTTCAGACCGTTTACCAGTTGCTCGGCGACCGATTCGGTCAGAAAGTTAAGATGCTGGCGTCGGCGTTGTTCGTCATCATGCGAAACGTCGCCGACGGAGTGCGTCTGCTGCTGACTGCGTTCGTCCTCGCGGCGGTATACACGTCGTTCAATCCCGGCGCAGATTCGACGACGATCATCGTGGGCTCGATAATTCTGCTCGGCGTTGTGATGATCGTCTTCACGTTTTACGGCGGGATGGAAGCGGTCATCTGGGTTGAGGTCGTTCAGCTCGTCATCTATATCGGCGGTGCGATCGCCGCCGCGGTCGTGCTGCTGAACAACATCGACGGTGGATTCTCGACGGTCATGTCGATAGGCGAGCAATACAACAAGTTCGCGGTCTTCGACTTCGTCTGGAACTCGGCAAAGACATACACCTTCTGGGCCGGAATTCTCGGCGGATGTTTCCTTACGATGTCGACGCACGGCACCGACCAATATCTCGTTCAGCGGTACCTTTGCACAAAGAAGCCGTCGTCGGCGTCGCTCGCCCTGCTCACATCGGGCGCCGTCGTGCTCGGCCAGTTCATCGGATTTCTCTTTATCGGCGTGCTGCTGTTCGTATTTTACGCACCGTACAATTCTGCGGACTATGCGCAAGCCGGAGTCGCCGGTTCGGGAATTCCGGCGACGATTCCCTTCGCCAAAGGCGATCAGGTCTTTCCGAATTTTATCACCGAGCACATGCCGGCCGGGCTGTCGGGCTTGGTTGTGGCAGCGATCTTTGCGGCGGCCCTTTCTTCGTCGCTGAACTCGATCGCGGCGACTGCGATCAACGATCTGTATAAGCCGTTCGCGAAGAATAAAACGGATAAAGATCTGGTCCGCCTCGCCGGTTGGCTGACGGTGATCATCGGAATAGTTCAGATCGTCGTCGCGATCGCGTTTATGAAATCAGGAGAGTCGGCACTCGCCCTCGCACTATCCGTCGCATCGCTCATCAACGGTCCGATACTTGGCGTGTTTCTCGTCGGAACATTTTTGAAGAAAGCGCGCGAAACTCACGCGCTGATCGGAATGCTGGCGAGCATCGTGCTGATGCTTTACATCTTATTAGGTACAAAGATCGCGTGGACCTGGTACGCGCTCATCGGCAGCATGACGACGTTGGTTGTCGCGTTGGTCGCAAGTTTAGTAATTCGAAGTTCTGAAAATGAGATTTCTTAAAACAGCATTACGCAGTTTCGTGTTTGATTTGGTTCGGGTACGTTCGTGTGCGTTTGTGGTCTCTTTTCGTGTGCTTCGTGTGATTGTTGGTTTCCGCTCCCTCCTCGAAGAAAACCACGAAACACACGAAAAGACACGAAGAAGAAGGTTTGTCAAAGCTGTTGCTGCGACCCTCCTGCTGACGCAGGTCACCACACTCTCCGCGTCACTTCGAGCTCCCCGCCTAACGAAGGAGGGGTGGCAGCCGCTTCGGCTAACGGGGTGGTTCTCGCATCAGGGCGAAAGAACACGCCGGCTACAGCAGGCATTCGCTCCATCGAAGAAATCGTGGGATTACGCCGATAAACGTCTAAAGAAAATGTCGGCCGACGAGAAGGTCGGCCAGCTCGTCCACGTCGGGATCAACGCACGGTTCGCGAATCAGGACAGCGCGTTTTTTCAAGAGCTGAAGCGCAATGTCGTCGAGGACAAGATCGGCGGCATCATCTTCTTCGGCGCCCCGATCTACGAGACGACACATCTCGCGAACCGGATGCAGGAGCTTGCTTCGATTCCCCTGCTGATGTCACTCGACGCCGAGACCGGCATCGGAATGCGATTCGAGGACGCGACAAATTTTCCATGGGCGATGGCAGTGACGGCGACTGGCAATCCCGAATACGCACGACGCGTCGGTATCGTCACCGGTCGCGAGGCGCGTGCGATCGGGATTCAGCACGTCTATGCACCGGTCTTTGACGTCAATAACAACGCGGCGAACCCGGTGATAAATGTTCGCAGCTTTGGCGAGGCTCCAGACGACGTCGCGAAATTCGGCGTTGCGTTCGCCGAAGGAATTCAGAGCCAGCGCGTGATCGCAACGGCAAAACATTTTCCGGGCCACGGCGACACTGCCGTCGATTCGCACCGAGGGCTGCCGATCATCGATCATTCGCGGGAAAGTTTGGAGAAGACCGAGCTTGTTCCTTTTCGGAAGGCGGTCGAGTCTGGCATCGGAGCAGTGATGATCGCCCACATCGCACTGCCGCAGATCGACGCCGAAGAGGTGAAGCCGCTAAAGAATTACATCCAGGTCGATGCTGAAACGGGAGCTGAGATCGTCAGTCAGTCGGCGACGATCCCAGCAACCCTCTCTTCGAAAGTGCAGACCGGCATATTGCGAAACGAGATGGGATTCAAAGGCCTGATCGTTTCTGACGCGATGTCGATGAGCGGACTGACCATCTATTTCACGCAAGAAGAAGCGGGTGTTCGAGCGTTTCTAGCGGGGACCGA
>JBDTSA010000415.1:0-2667 GCA_039931335.1 Acidobacteriota bacterium | reverse complement strand
ATGGCAGGTTACCGCGATGTTATCGACAATTCGGGGAAAGATTTTGCCCATCATGAGGAGTATTTAGGTGCGAATCGGGCCTATAACAAAGACTATGGTTCGCTCGAAGATTATCGGGACGGCTACCAGCAGGGCTTTGAGTCCGGCTACTCGACCGGATTTGAAAAGCGTTCGTTCGACTCCGCGGTGCCGGATGGTTTGAAATTGCGCGGATCGATCGAGACGCCTTTACCGGTGCAGACCATAGTAAGCACGGCGAGCAATTCTCCAGTTGGTCAGAGCGAGAACAATTCGGTCAGGCCGGTTGAAGCGATCCCGGCTCCGGAAGTCACGACGCCGCGGCAGACGGTGAGCGAAACACAGCCCGCGGATATCGCCGCCGTTCCGACCGGCGTCATCCAGAAAGTGAGCTACACGCCGAACCCGGATGATCCGATGATCATCATCCCGCGCGATACCGAACTCATCCTCGAGCTGCAGGAGCCGCTCGATACGCACCGCAACCGCGAGGGAGACAAGTTCACTGCAAAGGTCGTCGCTCCTCAGGAGATCGTCGGTGCGATCATCGAAGGACGCATCGACAAGATCCAAAAGCCGGGCCGGATCAAAAAGCGCTCGGCGATGCTTTTGTCATTCGACAAAATTATCATTTCGCAAAATCGATGGAGTAATTTCGACGCGATCATGACCGAGGTTCTACCGGTGAAGGGCGACAACGTCAAACGAGTCGATGGCGAGGGAACCGCGATCGGAAAGAGCACCTACAAGCCTGATGCGCTCAAGGTGGGTGCGGCAACGGGAACCGGTGCCGGTATCGGAGCGATCACCGGAGGACCGGTCGGTGCCGCTGTCGGAGCGGGTGTCGGCGCTGCATTCGGCGTCGGGGCCGTAATCATCGAGCGCGGAAAGCATATCAACCTCCGTACAAGTCAGCAGCTTCGAATCAAAACGTCTTACGAAACGCAGATACGCTAGTAAACTGCAAACGGAAAGTGATAAACGAAAACTGGTAAGTGGTTACTTCAACCGCTTACCAGTTTTCACTGGTTGGATCACTTTTTGAAATGGTAATAAAAACAGATACCGATAATATTGTTAACGGTGAGCAGAATGTTCGTGACCATGAAGACCCAGCTGCCGACGAGATAACTGTAGACCGTAAACCCAACAGATGCTGCCAGTTGCCCGATAAACAGCCACTTCGAAATACCGTCGCTTGTACCCTCGGCCCACTGCTTATAAACCTGCTTTACGAGGGTCGCGAGAAGTATCAATGAACTCGCCCAACCTATAACTTCGATCATGTATTAGGCGGCAGTGCGGCGGCCGCGCCCATCAAGTTCCCGATCCGATCAACTGCCGCCCGAAGATTTTCTATCGACGTCGCGTACGAAAGTCGAAGGAACCCGTCAGCACCAAAACCGGCACCGTCGGTGACGACGACATAAGCACCGTTGAGCATTTCGTTCGCAACATCCGCCGAGGATCGAAATCGTGAACCGAGCATTTCGCGGACATCGACAAACGCGTAGAAAGCGCCTTCGGGCATGCCGCACTTCATACCTTCGATAGTATTCAACGCCGGGATCAGCCAATCGCGCCGGCGTTCGTATTCCTTGAACATGTGGTCAACCGCCGCCATGGTTTCTTCACGATTCTCAAGCGCTTTGGCACATGCGTATTGAACAAACGAGGTCGGGTGCGTCGCTGAATGGCTCTGTAATTTAACCATCGCTCGAGTCCATTCTTCATTCGCGATCGTGTAACCGATCCGCCATCCCGTCATCGCATAGGTCTTCGAGAAACTGCCGCCGACACAGACGAACTCACGAACCTCGGGTGGTAAGACTGCCGAAGTAAATACTTCGCCGGGCGGATACGCGAAGAACAGATAGCACTCATCGGTCAGAACATAGACGCCGTGTTCGGCGCACGTCTCGATGATCTTTCGCATCTCGGCCACCGGTATCACGCGGCCCGTCGGATTGTTCGGTGAGTTGATTATCAGTAGACGCGTTTTGTCCGTGATCGCGTCGCGGACTTGATCCGCGGTCAAGACGAAATCAGTTTCTTCGGTCTCGATGAAGACGCTGTTGGCGCGACAAAAGGTCGCGAGTTCGGGGAAGGTGACCCAGTACGGTTTCGGTATGAGGACGTCATCACCAGGATTTAGCAGAGTGCAAGCCGCGTTGAAGAGCGCCTGTTTTCCGCCGCACGCAGCCGCGACTTCGACCGGCGAAAATCTTGCTCCGAACTGATCCGCGTAAAATTCCGATATCGCATGCGTAAGCGGTTTCATCCCCGCCGAAGGCGTATATTTCGTGAGGCCTTTTTCCAGGCCTTCCCACGCGTACCGCTTTATGAAATCGGGCGTGTCAAAGTCGGGTTCGCCGACGGTCAGGTCAATCACATCGTGTCCTTCGTCGCGCAAATTCGCCGCCGTTTGTGCGGCTTTAAGCGTTGACGATGAATGCATGCGGGCGACGTGGTCGGAAACCGGGAAGCGGCTGATCATAGGCACATTCTATCAGGAGAATCGACGGTTTGTAGAAGAAAGGGCAATGAATCTCAAAGCTTGAGAACGAGGCCCCTTTTCCGGGACAGTGCAAAAGCCCGCGCGTAAGCAAGGGCGATACATCCGGCAATGAGCATATCGCCCTTGCTTAC
>JBDTSA010000414.1:0-2700 GCA_039931335.1 Acidobacteriota bacterium | reverse complement strand
CCCAAACTATCGAGCCCGATGTCGGATCGTATAGCCTCTGGATCAGACGGATGAGACTCGATTTCCCGCCGCCGCTTTCGCCGACAAGGGCGACCATCGAGCCTTTTGGAATGGTCAACGAAACTTCGTCAAGGATTTTCTTACTCGGATCGTTTTCGTAATTGAACGTGACGCCCCTTAATTCGATCGCCGTCGTCAGAGGCTTGATTGCAACAGGGTTCGTGCGCTCTGGAAGGACTTCATTTTCGTCGAGAATGCTCCAGACATCCTTCGCCGCGGCGAACGCTTTCGAGATCTCGTTATGCTGACGCGAGATCTTACGCATCGGATCGTAGCTGCGAAACAAAAAGAAGAGGAACGTAAAAAACTGCGCGGCGTCCATCCTGTTTGCGTTGATCTCGCGAAGCCCGAAGTAGAAGAGGACGAGCATCGCGACAGTGCCGATGATCTCGATCGTCGGTGGCGACGTCGCAGCGATGCGTCCGGATCGTCGATTGGCTTTTGCGATTACCTCTGCGATCCGTCCAAAACGTTCCTTCTCGCGGCCTTCGGCCGAATACGCCTTGACGATGGTTTGATTCGCCAGCGTCTCCTGCGCGGTGTCGTTCAAGAGCTTGTTGCCTTCAAAGGATTCTTCCGCGAGTCGTCGAAGTGACTTACTGAACTTGGTTGTGAGAAAGGCGATGATCGGCGCGATGATCATCGCTCCGAGCATCAGACGCCAATTGAAATAAAATGCCGCGGCGAAAAAGAAGACGAGCATGAAGCCTTCGCGCAGAACATCGCGAAGATTTGCCGATACCGCCATCTCGATCGCCGAGCAACTCACAACCAGACGCGACACAAGATAATTCGTTCGATGCTTTTCGTAGAATGATGCCGACTGGAGCAAGAGGTGATCGTAAAGCTGGCGCCTCAAATCGAGTACCGCGGCTTGTCCGATCTTCGCCATCAGGTACGACGAAAAGAATTCCGCAATGCCTTTGAAGATGGTAAACGTCAGCAGCATCACCGATATCGCGAGCCACGCCTGATACCACGGTTCCTGCGGGATGAACCGCTGCAGACTAAAAAGTGTTTCGGATTTGCCGGCGGCACCGGGTAGGAACTGGCCAAAGATCGGCACGAGCAGAGCGCCCGTCGCCGTCTCAAATATCGCGACAAGGACCATCGTCGCAAGCGCGAATGCGAAGGTCAGCCAGTGAGGCCGGACGTATTTGAGAAGGCGGCGAAATTCATTCATCCCGAGTCGTGAAAAAGTTGAATATACTTGTTTCGAACGCGGTTTGTCCAAACCGCCTTCCTTTGCAACGATTGAATTCAATGTGGCATCTTTTTACCAGCGCTTCCTTTTTTCGGAGATCAGCATTATGGAAAATTCAGGGCTTCTCAGACTGTTGTTTACGTTTCTCCTCGTTTCTGCCTTCGCCGCCACCGGCGTTAGCCAGCTCGACCTTCCGCGTCGCACAACCGCGATCACATATCCGCTGGACGAGCTCGTGATGGTTCAATTCCGCGGTACGACGCGGTTCCCGCGAATGAAGGGTGACGCCAGAATGAAGCGAACGAGCCGTAACGGAACTGAGATCGAGCTTTCGGTTTCAAAGATGCCGCGGCCGTTCGAGCTCGGAGCCGGATATGCAACCTACGTTCTCTGGGCGGTCGCACCGGACGGGCAGATCGACAATCTTGGTGAGATCAAGCGACGCGGTTTTTTTGAATTCGATTCGAAGATAAGCGTTACGACCCCGCTTCAGACGTTTGCGCTGATCATTACGGCCGAGCCGCACTTTCTTGTGCGTCGCCCGAGCCAGGAGATCATGCTCGAGAACCTGAGTCCGTACGCACTGAGTGGTAAGACAATTGCAACGACGGCGGCTGTCCAGTACTTCGGAAACTCGAGCGACTATTTCCGGGATGCTCGAACCCCGGAGATCGCCGAGATCGATTATTCGAAAACGCCTTCGACGATCTTGCAGGCGAAGCAAGCGGTCGCGCTCGCGCGGTTTGCGGGAGCCGAACGTGACGCGCAGGAGGAACTGCGCTCAGCCGAAGCTCTTCTCGTCAATGCCGAGAACTCCTGGAAGGCGGGACGTGATGACGAGGCCGTCGACATCGCGGCGCGTAAAGCGATCAGCGAGGCGGCGAAAGCAGAGTCGACGGCATACGTCCGAAAAGAAGCGCGTGAAAAGCGAAATGAAAAAGCTCGGTCGGACGCTGAGACAAGGCAGGCGGAAGATCGCTTCACGGACGCGCAGAACGAGATAGCTGAACTGAAGCGGCAGATTCAGGATGAGACTCGCCAACGCGAACTTTCGGAGCGCGATGTAAACACCTACTCAACTCAGATACGAGAGCTTCGTGCCGAGAACGGAAGGCTCCGCGAAGAGCTTGGAAGAACAAAGGTCGAGGCCGACAATGCGAAGTCAAGGATCGAGACGATGGAGAACGAGCGTCGTGCGGCGGATGAGCAGCGGGCGCGGGATCAGAAGATCGGAAGCCTCGAGGCCGGACAGGCGGCATTCATGCAATCGCTGCGGCGCTTCGGCGCTGTGTCGAAAAACGAGCGCCGAATCGTCTTGACGCTGCCGGAGAACTATTGGTCCGCAGCTCGAGCCAGTAGCTTTGCACCGGCGGCAGATTCAAAGCTCGGACCGCTTGGCGAGTTGCTTGCGAATAATCCGGATTACAAGGTCGTCA
>JBDTSA010000413.1:0-2701 GCA_039931335.1 Acidobacteriota bacterium | reverse complement strand
GAAGTAGGACGGACTGTCAGTCCGTCCTTTTTGCCTCAGGCCAAACTAACTTTACAACCCGACGCATTCGATTCGCGCGCCGCGTCCAGTACTACCTGTACAGCGAGCCCGTCCTCGAACGTCGCCGCATGTTCGATCTCAGTTTCACTTTTGAAGACGGCGTCGACGATCTTCGGCGCGAACTCGGTAAAGCCACTCGAGAAACCGGTGTCCGGTACGCCCGCGATGGGTTCGCCGAAGTCGACGCCGACCTCACGCCATTCGGTATCCGCCGCTTTAGCAAAAAACACTTCGCCGCGTGCTTCGACAGCCAGCGAGCCTTCCGTGCCGTAAAGCTCGACGCGATGTCTAAACCTCGGGTATTCGGTCATTGAAACTGAAACCAACCCTGTCGCGTCATTTGTCAGATCACTGTCGGCGAAGCGAAGGATCAGAAGCGATTCGTCATCACTCGAAACATCGCGCATTTCACCGCTCGATGTCGGCCGGTTTTTGATGTGGCTTTGAAGCTGGCAGGAGATGCTCGAAATGCCCGTTCCGAGAAACCAGTGAAACGAATCGATGACATGCGAGACGATAGCCCCAAGAGCGCCGCCGCCTTGCTCCTCGTCCGACCACCAGTTCCAAGGCAGATTCGGATCGCCTCGGTGCGGCGCCTGAAAGTGACACTTTGCATGACGAATTTTCCCGATCGCGCCTTCGCGGATCATTTCGTAAGCCCTTAACCTGCCTGGCTGAAACCGAAGCTCGTGATCGATCAACCCGAGAACGCCGGCCTGTTTTGCGGCATCGGTCATCTCACGGGCTTCACCGGCATTCATCGCCATCGGTTTTTCACACAGGACATGCTTCCCGTTTTCGATCGCGAATAGTGTCATCTCGCGGTGAAACTTTGGCGGAGTCGTAATGCAAACGAGATCGACGTCATCGCTTGAGATCGTCTCCCGCCAATCGGCGGTAAAGTGTTTGATGCTAAATTCCGCGGCGGTTGCCTCGGCATTCGCAAGGCTTGCGCTCGCGATGGAAACCACTCGCGCGTTCTCGCACAATTGAAACGCCGGTATTTGTACCTTGCGCGCAAAGCCGCTTCCGATGATCCCGATACGAACTTTTTTGTCCATACCGAAAAGTTAAAGCAAGCGAGGGCAAGATACCAAATGTAGTCCGCGTTGTGTTGTCCGCATCCGCGAGGAAATCGACAGAGGCCGAAAACATTTTCGCCCGCGAATTACGCAAAAGGACGCGCATAAGAAAACTCTTATTCGCGTCCTTTTGCGTAATTCGCGGGCAAACTGATCTGCCAACTTTCTTGATGCTAATCGATGACGCCCATCTCGAACGCCGGTACGCCGGGCGTCTTCAAGAGCTTCTTTCCGTTTCGCAAGAAGTACTCGTACTTCGTCCGATCGTCCGCGCTCATCTCGGTGATCGCAGCTCCGACGAGATACCGCTCGGTCGAAGCGTGGATCCCGACACGCTCATAACGTTTGCCGAGCACACGCATCTGCACCTTCTTTCCGGCAAGATCCATCTCGACGTGCAGAATTCGCTCCTGCCCGACAAGATATTTCTCTTTAATGCGGATCGAAGATACGACGAATGCGACGCCGGATTCGCTGAGATCGACGGTCTCGCCCGAAAGGAACGATTCCTCGCAGACAGTAATATTATGCGGGTTCTTTTCGGGAGCGAAGCAGACTTTGACGGGAAGTTCAAACTTTTTGCGTACAGAAGCTCGTCTTTCGATCCACGAAACGCTGAATTTGGAAACTAATTCTCTTAACATCGGAGGGTAACCTTTTACTTAAGATTCGGAGTCCAAAGGGTTCGGTGAGACAAAGACGGAAGCTGTGTTCCGTATAAAAATAAACGAGCAATTCGGGATACGTTCCATCATTTTGTTTTCTTCGCTCGTGCATCGCGGCTCGTGAGATGCGGCTGGCTGCCTTCGTCGAGTTGGACCGCAAACGAGAGCTTTCCAGTCTTACCGTAGATAGCCGGCACGGCAGCCGCTGAGTACTTTTTCCGATCGCTCGAAAGAACCACCGCATAGTTGTAGCCCGTTGACTCGCTCGAGCGAATGTCGGTCGGCAGAAACTCAGCTTTGATGAGGGCGTCGAGGTCCCCATAGAGACCCTGATTCGTGGCTGCGAACGCCATCTGCGCCTTTGCGACACGGTCGAGCATTTCTCGTGCATCGTCCTGGTGAGACTCGATCCGCAGCGCCGCAAAGTAATTTTTGCCTTCCTGTTTGATCTTCGCCTCGGCAGACTCGTCAACCGTCAGGATAATCCAAACATCGCCCGCTTTCCGCAGCGCGATCTGCTGTGTTTCTTCTTTATCAAGATCCTTGTTCGGCAATTTCGCCGTGACGGTCGCACGGTCTCCGGAGACGATCTCGCCGTTGATCTCGATCTCGGCGGGTACATACTTCGCGATCGATTCGAAATCAACCTGGTATTCCTTCAACTCGGCGTCGGTCAGTCCCTCGATCGCGGGCCGCAGATTTGTCAGAAATATCGCTTCGCGGAAACGCTTGTCCCGCAGATGGCTGTAGAAAGCCCGAACAGTATCGGCGGGCGAGTTCGGTTTTATGTCTATCGTCGCGCCGCGCGAGGTCTTTGCGGCCGGGGCGGCGGCAGCCACGGCTGCTTTTGAAGCTTCGTCCGCCGTTTTCGAGGCGGCAACCGAACATCCATGA
>JBDTSA010000412.1:0-2723 GCA_039931335.1 Acidobacteriota bacterium | reverse complement strand
GCAAGCCGAGTACATCGAAAACTTTGCGCGAGCTGGTGTTGCGTGCGGTGTCGATGCGGTCTTCATGGAAGTTCATGACGATCCCGCAAACGCTCCGAGCGATGGACCGAACCAGCTTCCGCTCTCGAGGCTGGAAAAGCTGCTTGTAAAATTAAAGAAAATTCACGAACTTGTTAATGACAATCACTGAAACTTCGATCCCTTGTGCCGCGAAGAACTTCGTTCTCCGTACCCTTCTACTGACAGTCACGTTGCTTTCATTTACCGCGCTTCTTCGTGCTCAGGACGATGCACGGGTTTCCGCAACATGGCAGGTTGTGAAGTACGACATTTCCGCGACACTTCCACAGAATGAGTCAGATAGGAATCTCACGGCGAAGGCGAAACTCGATCTGAGAAATGTTTCCGTGCGTCCGGCGTCCACATTGACTCTGAGGATTAGTCCTTCCGCTGCGGTTACGGCGGTTTCTGTGAATGGAACGACTGCCGATTTCACGAAGGGCGAAGAAAAAGTCGGAACGGGTACACTGCAGCGGATCGTTGTCCGGACGCCATCCGTTCAGCCCGGCGGCACTTTGGCCGCGACCGTAGATTACAAAATCGCCGTCAAAGATAATTCAGGTTTGAATGCGATCTCTCAGGCGGGTTCTCAATTCCTCCCTTTATCGTTCTGGTATCCGACGCCGAACAGTTGGTATTTTGCCCGCGGCGCCGACTACGCGCCTTATAAGATACAAGTGACCGCAGCGGGTCAGACCATCATCTCCGGTGGCACTGAAGCGACGGGCGCGTTCGATCAAAAACTCGGCAGCCAGCCTTTTTTCATTACTGGGAGTTGGGAAAGCCTAAGCTCCTCGGGGGTCTCTGTGCTTTTGCCAAAGGGTGCCGGGCCCAACGGGCAAAGGGTCGCCACAGAACTCGCAGCATTTGCGTCCGACGCAAAAACATACACGGCGAATCTACTTGGCACGGCACCGGATGTTCCGCTGCGGATCGTTGCGGTGCGACGAGCGGGCGGGTTCACGGGAGGCGGGACAATCTTGATCGACGAGAGTGCGTTTCGACGCGGCAGGCTCGATTCACAAACAGCGATGACGGTTGCCGATTCGGTGGTCAAGATGTGGCTTGGCGGATCCTCGGCAATAGCCGGTGACGGAGGCGGTGTCATCCGCGAAGGCTTGGCAAAGTACATTGCGACGCAGTTTCTCGATAGTAGATTTGGAAAAGAAATTGGTGATCTGGAAAGGCAGCGACAACGAATAGCATACGCTTCGGTTTCGCGTCGCGATTCTCCTCTGACGGTCGTCTCGTCGCTCGATGACTACTACTATCCCGAAGTCGCAAACAAGGGAGCGATGGCATGGCGAATCCTCGCTCGAAAAGTTGGAACGGAAGACTTCTACAAGCGCCTTCGAGCCGCGACTCAGGATGGCAGCGTTTCTCTAGCCGAGATTCGGGAGCAATTCCCGTCCGAAAAAGAATTGCTCGATCATCTTTTTGATCAGGTCACCGAAACGAACCTCCAGGCTGGTTTGCCTCAGATCGTTGGCGGTGAATCACGAATAGCTTTGCGGAATATAGGCCCGGTGGATGTGACGGTTAACGTCGCGGCATCGATGGCGAACGGTGAACGGCTATCTGCTCCGACAACGATTCGCGCGAAGAGTTTTGGCGAGATCGCTTTCAAAACCGCAAACAAGATAACTCGCGTCGAAATTGATCCTGAAAAGTTTTACCCGCAGACAGATTATTCGGATGATGTGGCGCCGCGGGAATCGACGGACAGCGATCTCCTTCTGGCCGTGAAGCGTTTGTTTGATAAGCAGGAGTTTGCGAATGCCGAGGTGTTGTCGCGTACTCTCCTTCGCGATCAGCCGCGATTCGACGACGTTCGTGTGCTGCTCGGTCGTTCGTTACTTGCGCAGGGAAAGAACGGTGATGCGGAGCGTGAGTTTCGAACAGTCCTCGACGAAAAACTTCCATCGTCGCGCAGCTTTGCCTGGGCAAACGTCGGACTTGCCGATATCGCCGCCAAGAATGGACAGAGTGCGCAAGCGGCGAAGTTTGCTAGCGATGCGATCACCGCCGACGCAGAATACGGAGCGAGTCTCGCTGCTCGGGCGATCCGCAATCGGTTGAACGTGGCATCCGATTCTGACGAGAGCATCCAAGCTTTCTTTGCGGGGTTCGACAAGGCAGCAGTTTCGAATCGCAAGGCCGAGATCGACGCAATGGCGGTTCCGGGTGAAGTTTCGAAGTTTGTCAGCGGCATCTCGGGTCAAACGGTCGAATGGAAAACAAGCGTTGTTCATATCGATCAGATCGATGCGAACAACGTATGGGTTGAAGCCTCGCTTGCCGTGCGGCTTTTGAATCGTGAAGCCGCAACTGGCACGGCGGTATACCGGCTCACGAAGATCGGCGGAGGCTGGAAACTGAGTTCGGTAGATATATTCGAGGTAAGGTAATTGGAAATCAAATTGCTACTGATGGATTGCGACGGCGTTCTGACGGACGGCCGTCTTTATTTTTCTGCCCGTGGTGAAGAGATGAAGGTATTCGATGTTCGAGACGGACAGGGAATCGTCTCGTGGCATCGCGCTGGTTTCAAATCGGGAATTATCTCGGGCCGCGGGGCAGCTGAGATCATTCAGAGGAGAGCCGAAGAACTCGGGATCGAGTTTGTTCGAACCACATCGGCGGATAAGGTTAAGGACTTCGAG
>JBDTSA010000411.1:0-2727 GCA_039931335.1 Acidobacteriota bacterium | reverse complement strand
GCGAATACAACGAACGTAATTAAGAATAGGGCTAAGAGTTTTTTCATGATGTGTTTGATAAAACCGCCGCTCAGGCAAGTTGGCATTGACCTTTCTGGCTATGCAGTCGTCTTTGTTCTGCACACCCAGCTATCGGTTTCGAGGTCTGGCCGATGACGATGACGTAGTCGCCAAATACAAATATGATTCCAAAGACGAGAAGCGCCAGGATATTGATCTTTCTGGTTCGTAACATAGGCTCTCCCGGGTAATTGAGACGTGACCGTATCGTAATACTAGTCAAGTCCTCAGAAATTGGTCATCAAATTGTGATGAAAGGCAGTAGCTTGGGACGAACGGTAGTGAATCGTGAATAGTGAATCGCGAATAGTTAAGATGTGCGCTGAACAGGTCGATAGTAACAGATAAGATAGAACACTAATCACGATTTACTATTCACTATTTACTAATTCTGATTGTCGAAAAGCTCGGTGAATCGCTCGCGGTAGTTTCGGCTGAGGGCGAGTTCCGTACCATTGCGGAGAATGACGGCATAGTCGCCGCTAAACATCGGATGCAGTTCCTTGATCCGATCAATATTGACGACGGTCGAGCGGTGTATGCGAAGAAATTTTTCCGGATCGAGCTTCGCCTCGATACCGTTCATGGTCTCGCGGATCATATGCGCGTCACGTCCGACGTGGAGCTTCACATAATTACCGGCGGCTTCGATCCAATCGATCTCATCAGTTTTGAGAAAGAAGACCCGGCCGACGGATTTCACGACGAGACGATCGAGATATTTTTTCTCGCCGCGCAGATCGGCGATCAGCGAGTTCAGCCGTTCATCCAGATTACCGAGACGCTTGTGCTCGATGTGTTCGCGGGCACGCTCGGCGGCGCGCTTGATGCGCTCGCGGTTAAATGGTTTGAGCAGGTAATCAAGCGCATGAACGTCGAATGCCTGCAGTGCGTACTGGTCGTACGCCGTAACGAAAATTATTGTCGGAAGCTTTTTGGGCTGCAAAGACCGGATAACTTCGAAACCATTTTTCTCGGGCATCTGGATGTCGAGGAAAACGAGGTCGGGATTATGGCTCGTAATAGCCTTGATCGCGTCGGCACCATTGCCGCACTCGCCGATTATGTGAACGCCGTCCTCATCGCGGAGCAAACGTTTGATGCGGTCGCGTGCGAGCGGTTCGTCGTCAACGATGAGTGTTCTGATCATCAGGAGTTGCCTATGCCTTTAGGTCGTCGTTGCTATCGTCCAAGTCGTCGTTGCTATCGTCGAAAACCCGAAATGGAATTTCGAGCTTTACCCCAACTCCCCCTTCAACTCGGGTCGTCAGATCAAATTTATGTTGATCGCCATAGAGGTGTTTCAATCTGCGGCGGGTGTTAGACAACCCGACACCTTCGGGTAAATTCTCCATATCGCCGAACGGCACGCCGAGCCCGTCGTCGCTGACGCTGATCTCGAGATGCCCATTGTTGCGGACGGCGTATATGTCGATCCGGCCGCCGCTCGAGCGCGGCGCGATGCCGTGCTTTATCGCGTTCTCGACCAAAGGCTGCAAGATCATGTTCGGCACGCTCGCATCGAGTGTATCGGGTGAAATCTGCATATCAACGGTCAGGCGATCGTGAAAACGCATCTGCTCGATCTCCAGATATTTTTCGAGAAACTCGAGTTCTTGTTTCAATGGGATCTCCTGCACCTCGAGATTTTCGAACGAGAGCCTGAGCAGGTCGCTCAGATCGGTCAGCATCCGATCCGCCGACTCAGGATCCTTATGAATAAGCTCTGAGATCGCGTTCAGCGTGTTGAAAAGGAAATGCGGGTGAAGCTGCATCTTCAAAACCTGCAGACGCGATTGCGCGAGACGGGCCTCAAGCTGCGAAGCCTGCAGTTCCTGCTCGCGATATTTCTGATAATAGCTGTAGGCAGATTTGATCCCGACGACGCCGAGGTAGATCAGGATACTGAAGTGCAGATTGACGAAAACAAAATACTGGTATGCCTCACCAAAACTTGCGAACTCGCGTCCCGGAGGATACCCGAGGCGGGTCAGCAGAAAGGCGTCGATCGCCTGCTGAAACAGTGCGACGACGATCGCCGCGACAATATGCACGGGCAGCGAAAGCTTCCACCTCTCCCCTTCGAAAGGAAACTTATTTGTCAGGAACAGGATCAGCGGGCTGAGCGCAAACCAGACGTAGCCTGAAACCAATTGCCATGACAGAATGCGCCAAAAGGGAACCGGCGTTTTCCAGAGCTGGCTCTGTAAGGCAAGTTGTGTCGTGAAGAAAAGGCCGAAGAGCGTCCAAACAGCCCAGATCGCCAGCCACTTTACAAATTTCCGGCGCTTCACCGGGAGGGTTTCCATGAGCGTTATTTTTATCACTTCGATCCCGCTTTGGCCAACCTCCATGTGACGAAGCGAGACTTATTGCTGATGAGGCGATTCCTTGTTCCCGCCGCGGCATTGATATACTCGGAAGCAATCGAATCTTAAGGAGAGTACAAATATGCCCGCGAGCAAACCGTCCCGAGAACAACTCGTCCGCCGTCGTGATGAGATCAATGAACAACTTAACCGCGTGAATACGACGCAGAGGATCGAGCTTGACGAGGATCCGGAAGAGCAAGCTATCCAGATCGAACAGTCTGAGGTCGCAACGTCGATGGAAGAGAATCTCCAGCGCGAGCTGGCGATGATCGAGGATGAGCTTCTTGATGAGGAT
>JBDTSA010000410.1:0-2741 GCA_039931335.1 Acidobacteriota bacterium | reverse complement strand
CGAATTGGTACTCGAGGTCATGGTGATGATCGCGAGCTGCGTTTTGTCGCCGAGCTCGGCAAGAAAAAGAGTGATGAAAGCCGTACCGAAAATTTTCCAGTCCATGAGCCGAGTTTAGCCGACCCGTGGGGCAGAATCTAACACAACAAACTCACATTCTAGATAATTCGCAAATCATTCGAATCGTTAACTGTGTTATTCGTCGGCGAGTAGTGCTTCGAGATGCTTTAGCACACCGAGGCGGAAGTATTCCGCTCGACGTTCGACGGCAGTTTCCTCAAGCTTTTCCTTGAGCATCCGTACGAGCTCAGTGTATTTCGCCTCCTTGCGAAGGCGTCCGAATATCGGGCGTAAAGCGTCGAAGACGGCAGACATCACATCTTCTGTTTCCGCCGTTGTATTAAGCCGGATCTCGCCGTCCCTGTATACGAGTGTTCGGCGATCAGACGCCATGAACGAATAGTCTGAAGCGATCGCATCGCAGGCGACCTGGAAAGCGGAAGCAAAGCTGAGGTTTCCAAACGCCAGCGCATCGTCGAACATTCTCAGGATCTCGGACAGCGCAGCGAGCAAGAGCGCGTTCTCGCTGTCCCGGCTGTTCATGACGATCTCAAATCCTTTCTCGGTGACCACCGTACCGCCGTGACTGGCCGCCAACTCGCGTGCCTGCGCGATGATCGCCTTATCCACGAATACCGAGCCGTCATCGTGTCCGGCGTAACCGCCGACCGCCTTGTACACATGGATCCTGCCATGAGGCTCTTTCGCTCGGATGAGAATGCGCTGAAGCGTTTGTCCGCCGTGCGAAATGCGCCCAGCGATATGATCGTACTCACGGGCCGTGATCGTCTTCGAGTTGGTGAAAATAATGTCAGCTTCGTAGCTGCTGAGCTCGATGCGAATGCTGCCGACAAATTGCAGTCCGCGAAGATAGCGTACAAGTGCGCCGACGTTTACAAAGGACGTGTTCAAATTTTGATGAATCGGTTGCTTTTTCATACGGCGAAACCTATCGTCTCCGAAAAGTGCCGCGCCGGACCCGTATCGCCCGTGCGGTTCGTAGTTCACTCCCATAGAGCTTCAACTCACTCAGCACACCGGAGCACGGAAAGCGCTTTCGGACCCGCTATAAGATTTGCCTGCAGAAAAGACCGAATGCTGGACGACTTCCATTGCATCTTTTGTTTTTTTCGTTCAAAATTCGCTAATCACTTTCCCCGCCGCAGATTCCGCGGCATCCTTTTCGAAAATTTTCTTACTCAGAACGAGCCGAATAGCTATGAGCACATCCCTTTTCCGTAAGAAATCCATCGCACAGATCCAGGCCGACGCGGCCGCAGGTTTTTCCGATGCCGAGCTTGTCCCGGGAGCTCCGGGCGAGAATCTCGGGCTTCGTCGCAGCCTGAACACGTTCGATCTGACGATGCTCGGGATCGCCGCTATTATCGGAGCGGGGATCTTTGCGATGGTCGGAAATGCCGCGAATCGCGGCGGTCCGGCGGTCATATTGCTGTTTATATTCGCCGCGATCGCATGCGGATTCGCCGCGCTGTGCTATGCCGAGTTTGCTTCCAAGATCCCGATCGCGGGTTCGGCTTACACTTACGCTTATGCGAGCTTCGGCGAGCTTCTCGCGTGGATCATCGGGTGGGACTTGCTCGTCGAGTACGCGATCGGCAATATCGCCGTCGCGATTTCATGGAGCGATTATTTCACCGGACTTCTGGAAGCAAACGGTATAAAGATTCCATCGAACTACACGATGGATTTTCGGACTGCGTCGCAGGGCTACGAGGCGGTGCAAACCGCGCTCGGGGGCGGCGAAACCGTCGGAGGTTTACGCACCGCATGCAGCGCGGCTGATGCGGCGATAAATTGCGCGAAACTCGATGCATACGACGCGTGGGTCGGTGCTCCGCACATCGGGAGTATTCCGATCGTCGCTGATCTTCCGGCGCTTGGGATCGTTTTCATCATCACGGCGCTCGTTTACGTCGGAATCCGAGAATCGAAAATGGCGTCGAACATAATGGTCGCCGTCAAGCTCGCGATCATCCTGCTCGTCATCATCCTCGGCGCGTTCTATGTGAACACCGAGAACTGGCATCCGTTCATGCCGAACGGATTCGGCGGAGTGATGACCGGCGTTTCGGCGGTGTTCTTCGCATACATCGGCTTCGACGCCCTATCGACGACGGCTGAGGAATGTAAGGACCCGTACAAGACGCTGCCGCGCGGGATGATCTACTCGCTCGCGATATGCACGGTGCTCTATGTCGTGCTTGCGCTTGTTTTGACCGGCATGGTTTCCTACACGAAGCTCGCCGTCGGCGATCCATTGGCATTCGTATTCGGGCCGGAAGGCGTGAACATTCCGTGGGTTTCGGGGATCATCGCGGTGAGTGCGATCATCGCCATCGCGACGGTGCTGCTCGTTTTTCAACTCGGTCAGCCGCGACTATGGATGGCGATGAGCCGCGACGGACTACTGCCAAAGATCTTCTCATCGATACATCCGAAATTCCGTACGCCGTGGTTCTCGACGCTCCTCACGGGTGTGGTCGTAGCGGTACCGGCGCTCTTCATGAACCTGTCGGAAGTCACGGATCTGTCCGTCATCGGAACGCTCTTCGCGTTCGTCATCGTGTGTGCGGGTGTGCTTGTGAAGGACAAGGAATTCGCGGGGCAGAAGAGATTCGTGCCGTATATCAATTCTCGGTACATCGTTCCGGTCTTGTTCG
>JBDTSA010000409.1:0-2747 GCA_039931335.1 Acidobacteriota bacterium | reverse complement strand
AAGATGGCGGTCGGCGCGGACAGTTGTCTGATGGGCAGCATCGGCGGCGGCGTGATGGAAGTGAATCTGGTTGAAGAGAGTCGACGCCTCTTGTCAGTACCACCTGCGGTAGCGGGTGGATTCAGAGATCAGGTTCATCGCAAGAACGTTTCGGACTCGAGTGGGATGATCTGCTCGGGAAAGCAGACCGTTATCTTCAAGCTATTGACACCGGCCGATTTGATCGTGGTCGAGTGGATCATCGAGGGACGACGCAAGAGCGAATCGATCGAAGTTGAGATCACTGCTGAGGAATTCGCTGCAGGCCCGGCAAAGAACCCACCCGCTACCGCAGGTGGTACTGACTTTGCGACCACTGCAGCTTCTTTCCGTTACACCGAACGCCTTGGCTTCAAGAACGCCCTCTATATCATCGGCGGCGGACATTGCGCGCTCGCGCTGTCCGAGCTGATGTCGAAGATGGATTTTCACATTTCCCTTTTTGACGACCGACCCGAGTTGAACACGATCGAGAAGAACCGGTTCGCTCATGAGATAAAGGTAATCGACGCTTATGAGAATATCAGCGACTACGTACCCTCGAGCGCTCGCTCATATATCGTCGTCATGACGCTCGGATACAAGTCAGACGGACAAGTGATCCGGTCGCTGATCGACAAGGATTTCAAATATTTCGGAGTGCTCGGCAGTAGTGCTAAAATGTCGGCAATGTTCATAGAATTTATCAAGGAGGGGATACCTGCTGAGAAGCTCGACCGCATTCGCACGCCCGTGGGGATCGCGATCAACAGCCGCACGCCGGAAGAAATTGCCGTGAGCATTGCGGCCGAGATCATCTCTGTCAAGAATTCCGAGTAAGGTATGCCACGAGAACTGATCCTTTCGCTCGACGGGCGCGAATTTCCCGTCACGATGGTAAAGATCGATCGCGACAAGCTTTATGGCTCGGTCGAGATCGAGGCATTCGACGAAAAAGGTAACGAAGCGTCGCTTCGAGTTCTCGCGGCCGACGGCAAGACGCTTATCGACAGAGGCGGCACGGCGTTGACGACCGTCAACTCAAAGGGTGCGTCGATCGATCGAAGCGCACTTACAGCCGTCGATGAGCACGGTGAAAAGATCGAACCGGTTCCATCGTCATTTAATGAACCTAATGTCCTCAAAAAAGCGGAAGCGGATGACTATCTCGCGCAGATCGTAAAGTCCGTGTACCTGCTACAGCCGGTCGAGGGCGGCGACATCGATTATTTGCTGGACCACTTAGGTGCGAAACAGATCTACTCATTCCCGTTCAGTTATCGCGGCGGACTCGATCATGACCAGGCGTTCGTGCTTGGAGCCGACGCCAATGCCTTTATGGTCGTTGGCCGGCCGGCGGATTTTCAGTTTTTGAAACTCAACCAGTCGGTCAGTTTAGACTCGATCGAAGAAGAGGAGATCTCCGCGGACGATCTGGATTTCGATCTGCTCTGACCGTTCGACCGATGAGACGTGAGTCGGCGCGTGATCTATCTAAAGAAACTCTGCGGCACAGTGGCTCCGCGGTAAATATTTCGATATGGCGATAAACATCAGCAATCCGAAAGGCAGAGATGCGGTGGTGGCGGCCGAAGGTGTAGCACCAAAGCGCGACATCCGCTATGTTGACGAAGCCGGAAAGCCGGTCGAAACTCGGAAACTTCTGAAAACCGATGTTACGCATGATCTGCCGGAGCTGATAAAGAAAAAGAAGAAGCTGGAAAAAGTCGCGGATGCGTTGATAAAGGACGATCCTGAGATCGACATCGAACAGTTCGGGATGTATCTCACCGACACTTCCCGGGTATATGTGACCAAGAAAGGTATCGTTCACCTCGTCGAGGAATTTGAAGTGATAACGAATCCGGACGGGACTGTCCGCGATCGACGGCCACGGGTAAAGGCGCAGCAAAACCTGAACGGCGAATTCCCGATCAAGTGGACCGGCAAGTACATAAAAAAAGAGGACGCGATCAATCGATTCGTATTTACGAACAAGAAACAGATCGTTCACGTCAATGGGCTGACGTTCGACTTTTTGTTTGATATGGCGAAAGATCTCGACAAGAGGAAATCGCTCCTTCTGATCCGCGGCGGCGAGAATAGCAACGAACCGATAGTGATGAATCGCGGCGGCAAACCGTACAACGCTTTTCTCGAGGGCCGGGTAAAAAAGGATTCGTACTGCCTGATAATGCACCTCTCAAACATGGAGCTAAAGAAACCGAAGAATCTCGAACCAGATGAATCTTGATTTCGACAAGAAAAAGTTTTCCTGCAAGTTCGATTACTGCATAGGCAAGGCGGCGGATCTCGCCGACCCGTCGCTTCACGCAAAAGCGCAGGAGTACAAGCGACGCGTCAGCGGCATCACCCGCGCAGTCTCCAGCGATGACGCATTCAAGATCCCAAAGGCGAAGGGTTACTTCGTCTCAAAGAAGTACGATGGCGAGTTCGCGCTGTTGTTCTTCGACGGGAAAGCGCTCATCTCGGTAAATCCCGGAGCGACGGTCCGGGTCGGTTTGCCGTGTCTCGAAGAGGCGGAAGCTGCTCTAAAAAAAGCGAAAGTTAAAAGCTGCATCTTCGCCGGCGAGTACTACGTTCGCGAAGATGCGACCAAAGGACATCCGGTACAGCAGGTCGTCGGAATCCTACGAAAACCTGAATCGAAAAAGCAGCTCGACAAGCTCGGGCTCGCGGTCTTTGACATTGTGCAGGTAGACGACGAA
>JBDTSA010000408.1:0-2748 GCA_039931335.1 Acidobacteriota bacterium | reverse complement strand
AAAGCTGCCCGTCCGATGGACGCCAGATCGCAACATCCGTTTTTCCATCGCCGGTGTAATCCGCGGGAACGAGACGGTCGGCAGATGATCCGAATTGCATCGCCGACGTGCCGTTGTCGGTGCTCCTATTGATCCACCACTCGCCGCCGGTTGGGCGGAAGATCGAAATGTCCGTCTTACCGTCGCCGTCGAAATCGACCGGCGGAGATGCCGCCGGTACCGACTGTGTGAAGTTATAAGCGACAAGGGCGAAATGCTGATCCGTCGCGTCGGCGTTGCCGAGAACGCCATTGCCATTCAGCGCCGTCGCACTTACGGTAATGGACAACGGCGTGCCCGCTGCTACGCCGGCTGGCAAGAAAACGTTCTCGACGTTATCGATGGTGCTGTTGCTGCCGCCCGTTACCGAAACACCGCCGCTGAAAACGTTTCCTTTATAGATGGTTGCTCCAACCGTCACCGTCAGATCGAGATTGTTTACGAGCGCCGGATCGGCAGCAGCCGGTGGGTCCGTCCAGACGAGTGTGAATCGCACGGGCTTCGAACCGTTAACAACACTTCCCGTAATCGAAACGCTCTCGCCGGGATTCGAAAAAACGATGTTTTGATTTACATACGCGATCGGAAACCCGACGTTGAACATGTTCTTCATGTTAATACGTCCCCAGCCTTCGTTGCCGTTCGGTATCGTTGCCGTATTCGTAGTCGCTCCGTTCATCTCCTGGCCGGAGTTTATGATTGCCGCCTTGATAACCGCCGGGCTCGGATTCGCATCGCCGAAAGTATTCTTCCAGAACTGCGTGAACAACGCGGCCGCTCCGGCGACTTGGGGTGCCGCGTGCGATGTTCCGGTGCTCCAGCTCACGTTCGCATCCACCTGGCCGCTGACACTTCCGCCGCTGCCGGCGCGTGAACCCGTAATGACCGTACCCGGCGCCGTGATGTCGGGCTTTATTCTTCCGTCTGCAGTCGGCCCGCGGCTCGACGAGCCACGGAGGTCGTCAAGATTATCCGCACCTGCACCACCTATCTCCGTACGTATGTTTTCGGAATTTCCGACGGCGATGATATTTTTCGCGGCCTTCGGACGCGTCAGCGTTAAGGCACCAGGACCGCTGTTCCCTGCCGAAAACACGAGACAGATCGGATCGATGCTCACACCCGCCGATGCGTCCTGAACAAACCCGTCGAACTGCGCCGTGTACGAGTCGTAAACATTCGAGTTCGTTCCGTTTCCCCAGCTGTTGTTCGAGATGCTGCCCAGCACTCCGTTCGGACCGGCGGTGAACACGGTGTCGTTATAGCTGTTCGCTTCTGATCCTGTATATCCCGTCACGAGCAGCGGAATGTTTATGATGTTAGATTTTGGCGCAACGCCGAGACCGTAGTTGTAATTCGTCGGATCAAGCGCCGAGAAAGGTGCGTCGCCGGAGATGATGCTCGCATTGAGGTGGCCGTGTCCGCCTTCTGCACCCGTGGGCGCTCCGCGGAGCGGTCCGTTGATCGTATTAGCGGCCGTGAGATAAAACCCGCCGGTACCCGGAATGGCCACGCCGTCATCGACCATCGAGATGGTCACGTTCTGCCCGTTAACTCCAAACTGGCTCAGCGGATTGTAACCAGGAGCATTCAACACAGTCGTGCTCGAGAAATTACCGGACACGATCTGCGCCGCTCGTTCGTCTTCGATCTGAGGTTTCTCGTATTGATCGATGCGCACTACGTCGGCGATCTTTGCGATCTCGTCTATATCACTTGGTGCAGCTTCGATCCGCACGACATTAAAAAAATTATTTGGAAGCTTGATCTCGTTCAGAACGCGGCCGTGTATGAGGGCCGAGATCCTGACCGCGATATCCTGCAGTTCCGCCCGCCCGAATACAGCGACATCGAACATCGCCAAATCACCCTTCACATTGCTTACGAAGCGTGCGAGCTCGGGCGATTTCTTTTGCTCGGGCGTGTACCGTCCAGCCCACCTGACGCGCGAGTGACTCGAGACTCTTGCGATCGCCGCCGCATCGCCATAAACGAAGAACGCATTGTGCGGCACGTACTGCAAAACCTCGACGCCCGCATCGCGAATGCTGTCGAGCCATTCGTCCCGAGCCATGCCGCCTAGTTGAACAATGTAGTAGCCACTTTCGCCCGCTATGTTGTCGCCCGCGCGGACGGTTTCAGCAGGGGTCGACTCGACCGGTTCAAATTTCGCGCCGGGCAAATGGATGTCTGTCGCGATCTTCTGAACATCGAGTCCGGAGCGGGACATATCTGTGCTCTTGTTCTTCGAGAGCACAACGAACGGGCCGAAGTCTTCTACGATGCGTCCGTACTTCGCTGCTTTGTCGCGATCATTGATCGACCGAAACTGGACGCGCACGATCTCTTTCGAACGGTTTCGGATATCGTCCGTCACTTCGTCACTCTGTGCGAACTGCTCGAACTTTGTTCTTGGCGTTGGTTCGACCAGACGCTGCTGGGCGCTGTTTTGTCTTTCGCCGACTCCGAGGTAAATAACTGTCAATAACGCGACCGACAAGATCACAAACCCAAAACGAATGCGGGGGGAAAATCCACTCATTAAGTCACTCCTGATTATTAAGACCGGGTGTCGGCTGATTTTTACCTGACAGGAAATCTAGCATATCGGACCTGGAAATCACAGGAATATTCATTCCTGGAAGGGGGGATTGGAGTCTATCGAGTCTATCGAGTCTATCGAGTCTATCGAGTCTATCGAGTCTATCG
>JBDTSA010000407.1:0-2750 GCA_039931335.1 Acidobacteriota bacterium | reverse complement strand
AACAATCAGTATGTTAGACATTCGCAATGTGCTGGATCAGGGTCCTGAGGGTTCGAGCGTAAACCGGGTAGCCCCGATCTACAGCAACCATTTTCACAGAAAGTAAGGCGGCGCTTCAAGAGGAAACTTCCGATTCGCTTTTGAGGTGCAAGTATTCCTTCAACGGCGTCGGCTCCGCGCTCTCGTCTATTACGCCCGTGAGGTCCTGTGAAGGCGACTGACTAGCACGAGGCAGAACGATAGTGATGATCGTACCCTCGCCTTCGAAGCTGCGGACATTTATCACGCCGTCGTGATCCCGGATGATCTGATAGACGATCGAAAGCCCCAGACCCGTACCGCCCGACGTCGAGTTCGAGAATGGCTCGAACAATCTTTCGACCTGTTCCTTCGACATACCCACGCCGCTGTCTTCAAAGACGATCTGGACGCGATTATTGGGCAGCGTCTCGAGCGAGATCGATAGATCGCCGCCATCTGGCATCGCATTGATCGAATTTCGAGCGAGATTCCAGAACACTTGCTTGAGCTGGGTCGTGTCTGCCGAGACAAAGATCGGTGTCTGAGGCAAGCGATCTTTTATTCGATGCTTCTCGGTAACTTCCGGGCTATGCTTTAAGAGCTTCACAGTATCGCGAATGGCTTCGCACGCGTCGATCTCGGTGAAGCTGCCGACCTTAGGTTTCGCATAGCTAAGAAAATTCGTGATTATGCTGTTCAGCCGGTCTGATTCGCGCAAGATTATCTTCATCAGATCCGCCTGTACGGATTCCGGAGGTGTGTTCGACTCCAGAACCTGTATCGCTCCGCGCATCGCGCCGAGCGGATTCCTGATCTCATGTGCGAGCCCGGCACCGACGCGGCCGACTGCAGCGAGGCGATCTTTGCGCTTGATACTTTCTTCCATCGACCGTATGTCGGTCAGATCCTGAAACGTGATGATCAAGCCCGAGCGTTCGTTATCCTCGGAGAAGAGCGGCGAGATGTTGTACCCGATACGGACGGCGAATCCTTCCGGGGTTACAAGGTTCGTCTCGAAGCGCGGCGGCGGCTCGTTGTCACGGCCATCTAGCGAAAGTTCGATAGGCTGCTTGATGTTGCCGAACAGCGAAAAGATCGATCGCCCCGGCATCATTTCGGCTTTAAAACCTGTGATCTCGGCCGCTGCCGCATTGAACGTATATATTGTTCCATCGAGATCGGTCGTGATCAGTCCCGAGCGGATCGATTCGATTATACGTTCGTGCAGCGCCTGCAAGTTAGCCAATGTCTTCGTGGCTTCGCGAAGCTGCTCGCCCGAAGAAAGCCTCTCTGACAGTTTCGATGCGAGCAAGCCGACGACGAGGAACGCGATGGTATGAAAGCTGACGATCTGAATAATCCTCGGCGTACTTTGGGCCGCGCCGGAAGGTTGCAGTACTGAGAGCCCGGTCAAGATTGCCAACATCAGAAAGAACGCGATGCAGATGACCGCCATTAAGAACGTTGCTTGCGGGCGAAGAAACGCGCTCGAGACGCCGATCAGTACAATATAAAGAGTAATGTAGGGCGAGGTCAGATCGCCGGTCTTCCAAACGAGCCAGGTGATCAGCAAGGCGTCGATGAGAAACTGAGCTCGCACTTGCACCTCGAATGAGCGCCATATTCGAGAAAGCAGAAAGTAAACGGCCGTCAGCCCAACGGAGACGACGAAGACAAGAAACGGCCCCTCGGGAAAATCGTCGAGCGTAAGTTGGACCGAACCGCTGTACCAGATCCAACTGGTCACCAGAAGCAGAAAGATCACGATCAGGCGCCCGACTATCAGCGTTTGAAGCTTCTGGAGTGGGACCCTATTGGCTGATCCGGTGTTTTCGTCTAAACTGAACATGCTTGACGCTTGCGGTGGAATAATGAAAAAGGAAATTGCGGACTCATCTTTGTTCGAAGAGCGACCCTGGGGCAGCTTTACGATCCTTGACGAAGGCGAAAATTATAAGGTAAAGCGACTCGAAGTTTTGCCCGGAAAACGCCTGAGCTATCAGCGACATTCGCGGCGTGCCGAACACTGGCTGGTCGTCCGCGGCACTGCTAAAGTAACATTAAACGACGCGGAAATCCTAGTGAGAACTGGTCAGGCGCTCGACATTCCCCTCGGAGCCGCGCATCGCATCGAAAACTCTCCCGGTGATGAAAAACTCATTATCATCGAAACGCAAACAGGCGACTATTTCGGCGAAGATGACATTGAACGCTTAGACGATGATTTTGGCCGGATCTTGTGAATTGCAGATTTCGGATTTCTGATTGCGGATCGCCGCCGACGAGCCGTTTCATTGTCAACAATATTCCCGAAACCGGAGCAGCGACATGAAATCCGAAATCCGAAATCCGCAATCCGAAATCAACGCATGCCCCTGCCGGTAGAACGAAAACTGCCCTTGATCCTGTTCTTTGTCGTCATTGTTCTGACGGTTCTGGGATTTGCACTCTATGAATATACGGCGTCTCTTCAGGACGCTGTCGACGTCGAGAAGAGTACACAGAACACCATTTCCAAGCTCGACGAGATCCTCCGACTTACCCTCGATATTGATTCTTCCGTAAGCCGGTTCGTTATTACCGGTAGCGATTCTTATCTCGTTCCGTTCGAAGGCGCCAAACTCAAGATTCCGCAAAACCTCGCGCAGCTGAGAGCGATGATGATGGACACCCCGGCCGGGCTAGAAGAGCTCGGAAGTTTGGAGAGTTGGACAAATCAATACATCCAG
>JBDTSA010000406.1:0-2760 GCA_039931335.1 Acidobacteriota bacterium | reverse complement strand
CCGCGCACAACCGCATGTTCCTCACCACCGGCTGTTATTACTTGTTTCGACATTAAAACTTTTCTCCCGGATCAGCAGATTGCGAATCCATTTATCCATTTGCAATGACCGTGCCAATTCTTACGATCGCGTTTTTACTGTATCTGCGACAGAACGAAACAATCACTTGCATTGAATCAATACAAAACCGCGTCCGACTAAATTGCGCACAGCGTTGCTATCTTTTTGTTTTTTCAACTATCATTTCCGCAACCTTCCTCGGAAAAGCCAAACATGAAACACGCACATCTGGCCTTGTTCGTCACATTGCTTTTTATTTCGTCGACCGTCGCGCAGAAAGTCGACGTGCTTTCCTCGTACCGCGAGTCGCCATCGCGTCTTCGTGCGGTGATCGAGAGCTTCGGCGAGGACTACGGCAGTATCAATCGCTTCTACACGGCTCAGACGTCGATCAATCGCGTCGCGCGATTTCGTCAGCTTTATACGGACTATATCGGCACGCTGGATCTTTTGAATTTCGCCGATCTCAATCATGACGAGCAGATAGATTACGTACTCTTTAAGAACTATCTCGATCACGAACAAAAAGAACTCGCGCGATTCGAAACGCAGATCGCCGAAATGACCCCGATCCTTCCCTTTGCGAAGACGATCAACGATCTCGAAGACACCAGGCGGCGTCTCGAGTCCATTGATCCGGCAAAGACTGCCGCCGCCCTCACGGAACTCAGCAAGCAGATCGACGCGACGCAAAATGCGCTCGAAGAAAGCCGGGACAAGCCAAAACGGACAGTCGCAAATCGCGCCTTTCGCACGCTTGCCGGCCTCCGCCTAACACTTGGCAACTGGTACAAGTTTCACAACTCATACGATCCTGTTTTCACGTGGTGGAACGCCGAGCCTTACAAAGCGGTCGAAGATTCTCTGCAAAAATATTCCGAGTTCGTCGCCGGGAAGCTCGTCGGAATTTCTGCAAACGATCGGACGACGATCATCGGCGATCCGATCGGACGCGACGCGTTGATCGAGGAACTCGCCTACGAGATGATTCCCTACTCGCCCGAGGAACTCGTCGAGATCGCGAACAAGGAATTCGCGTGGTGTGAAGGTGAGATGAAGAAAGCCTCGCGCGATATGGGCTTTGGCGACGATTGGAAGAAAGCTCTCGAGGCGGTGAAGCAAAAGTACGTCGAACCGGGCAAGCAGCCGGAGCTCATCCGCTCGCAAGCGATGGAGGCGATCGAGTACGTCGAGAAAAATAATCTCGTGACGGTGCCAAAGCTCGCACGCGAATCGTGGCGGATGGAAATGATGACGCCCGAACGCCAATTACAGTCGCCGTTCTTTCTCGGTGGTGAGACGATCCTCGTTTCGTATCCGACGTCGACGATGACGCACGAGCAGAAGTTGATGTCGATGCGCGGCAACAACCCGCACTTCACGCACGCGGTCACGCATCACGAGCTGATCCCGGGGCATCATCTCCAGCGTTACATGAATCAGCGCTTCCGTTCGTACAGAGAAATGTTTCGCACTCCGTTCTCGGTCGAAGGCTGGGCGCTCTACTGGGAGTTCTTGTTATGGGATCGCGGATTTAATAAAACACCCGAGGATCGTGTCGGCGCTTTATTCTGGCGGATGCATCGATGCGCGCGGATCATCTTTAGCCTGAATTTTCATCTCGAGAAGATGTCGCCGCAAGAAGCGGTAGATTTTCTCGTCGATCGCGTCGGTCACGAACGCGACAACGCGGCCGCCGAAGTGCGTCGCTCATTCGCCGGCGACTACGGCCCGCTTTACCAGATCGCATACATGATGGGCGGATTGCAGTTCTACAATCTGCATCGTGAATTCGTCGATAGCAAGAAAATGACGGACCGCGAATTTCACGACGCGATCCTGAAAGAGGGGCCGATCCCGGTAGAGATGGTCCGGGCGATTTTGACAAAGCAAAAGCTGGCTAAGGATCATAAGCCAGCCTGGCGATTCTATAAGTTCTAGATTATTTTCGTCGTTACGCCGGCGCGATGTGCGACTTCCCTCCCGCCAACTTATTGCCGAGGGCTGAGAATGGAATGTATGTGACGAGACAGAGCACAATCGCCCACAGCGGTCCGCCGGGCATCGTCACGAAAACGTTAACGATGCCGAAACACGTGAGCACGACGCCGACGAACATCGCCGGTAGAAATCCTGCACCGGAACTACCTGAGATCTTGCCCGCGACAAAACCTCCGACCAACGATCCGATCGCGTAGCCGATCGCAAGGATGACATAGGACATCGCCGGCATCCCGGCGACAAATGCACGCATGGTTTCCGGATTCTTGATCATCTCAGGCGTCGGTGGAGTCACGACGAGCACCATCGCGGCCTGTGCGAGCGTGATAGTTATAAGCGCTCCGACCAATCCGAGAACGGCACCGGCAATCCTTCGCAGCATAATTTCTCCTATTGTTGCGAAATAATAGAACCCGGAATTTATAACAGAATCTGTTTTTACCGACAAGGGCGAGGATTGCCGCCCATTTCAAAATTAAGTAGGCTAGGCGCATGAACATTAATATCGCGATCGTTTTGGTTTCCGTTTTTCTCGCCGCTTGCAACACTGATCGCACGGTCAACGTAAATCGCGCCGGGCATGACGTGAACATGAACGCATCCGCGAATGCACCGGGCGTCGATCACAACGCGATGGGTCATGGCAGTTCGTCAAATCGCGCGAACATGCAAAGCTCAACGGGCGCGGCGGCGGCGACG
>JBDTSA010000405.1:0-2764 GCA_039931335.1 Acidobacteriota bacterium | reverse complement strand
GTATCGAGGTTGCGATCGTCGTCGGAGGCGGAAATATTTTTCGCGGCGTCTCGAAATCGGCGGGCAACATGGATCGCGCCGCGGCTGACTACATTGGCATGCTCGCGACGGTCATGAACTCGGTCGTCTTGCAGGATGCGCTTGAACAGCTCGACGTCCAAACTCGCGTCATGTCTGCGATCGACATTCCGCAGCTGGCTGAGCCTTTTATTCGACGCCGGGCCGTGCGTCATCTCGAAAAGGAACGCGTAGTGATCTTCGCCGCCGGAACGGGTAATCCGTACTTCACGACCGATTCGGCCGCTGCGTTGCGAGCACTCGAAATAAAAGCCGAGGTAATTTTCAAAGCAACGAAAGTTGATGGCATTTATTCCGCCGACCCGATGACTACTCCGGACGCCATACGCTTCGAGCGGATCTCGTATCAGGAAGTCCTGGAAAAGCAGCTTAAGGTGATGGACACGTCGGCGATCTCACTGTGCATGGACAACAATTTGCCGATCATGGTGTTCAACATGAAAGAGCCGGGCAACATCATCAAGGCCGTCGGCGGCGACACGAGTATCGGAACACTTGTCGGAGAAGTAGGACGGAGTGTTAGCCCGTCCATCTCAGCGAGCTGAGAGCTCGGCCTCTGAAACCGACTGTCGATGTTGATTCCGGCAGCTGAAGAATATAAGCCGGGCGGACAGACAGCCCGTCCTAAAAAAAGAAATGAGCGCAAGCACTGTAACAAACGAAACGAAGCCCAAGATGGAGGCGGTTGTTGAGGATTTCAAACGAAAGCTTTCGAATGTCCGCACTGGGCGTGCGACAGTCGGACTTCTCGACACCGTCACGGTCGATTATTACGGAACACCCACGCCGCTGAATCAGATGGCGTCGGTCGCTGTTCCCGAGCCTCAGCTGCTCACGATCCAGCCATGGGACATATCGCAGGTGAACGCCGTTGAAAAGGCGATCATCGCCGCGAACCTTGGAATGAACCCGTCGAACGATGGAAAGATCATTCGATTGCCGGTGCCCGCATTGAACGAAGAGCGCCGCAAGCAGCTCGCAAAGCAGGTGCATGAGATCGCGGAAGAACATCGGATCGCGGTACGAAACATCCGCCACGCTGCCAATGATTCTCTAAAGAAAATGCTGAAGGACAAGCTTATCTCCGAAGACGATGAGAGAAGCGGGCTCGACGAAGTCCAGAAGCTCACGAACGGTTATGTCGCGAAGATCGACGAGCTTGCGAAACACAAAGAGCAGGACATTACGAGCGTTTAAGCTTGCCGCCTTTCCCAGGCTGCATGAAAATGCCCGCCGCCGTGAGAACGGAAGCGGGCGTTTTTATTTTATGTGTAACGGAACTACTGCTTCGTGTTCGTATTCTCTTCGCTCGCCGACTCCTTAAGATTGTCCTTGAACTCGCGACAGAACTTCGCCACCTCTTTCTTATCAGTCTTACTTTCTTCCAGGCTCTTTTTGACGCGATCGCGAAACGTATTGATCGCGGTCTTCTTCACCGCCTTGGTCACGAAGTTGTCATCGGGATCGTTCGCTTGCGCGGTAAGCATATCCAACGCTTCGTCGCATTCGACTATCCCGATCTTCTTTTCACCGACCGCCGAATCTACAGCCGTATCGGTCAGAGACTTATTCGAATTGACATCTATTTTGGTCGTATTTGTATCCGGTTCGGCTGCTGCCTTGCGAGCGCGGTCGATCATGCCGCATCCGAAACCCGCAAAAAGAATGACAGTTAGAAGTAAAAGTTTATTCGCCATCTGGACGTGAGTATTCGACGAAACGACTTCGGCTGTCAAGCGAAAGCCTCGGATGAATTCGCCGCGCCAGTTAGCGAATTACTGAGCAGGTGCAACCGATAATGGACCACCCGTGAAATCGTAGATCACGTAAAGATTAAGAGCTCCGTCTTTTACTTCGGCCCGGACATCGGTCACGGCGGCCTGCAGATTACCGTTGGCTGCCGTTACCGGCATGTTGACCGCGATCTGCCGTCCGTCCAGGATGCGAACCGGATTGACCCGCGTATTAAGAGTCGACTGAACGAGCGGCGTGACCAGCGCGGAGACAACCGGGTTCACACCATCCAGATTCACCGTCTCAACATTGATCTGCCCGAACACTAACTGATTCGGCTGGTCAAAGCGGATCTCGAAGTTGGATTGCGCCCAGCCCGAAAATCGCAAACATCCAAACGGTGACGCGTAGCTGCCCGTGAAAGCCAGTGGTGCCGTGATGCGATCGTTCTCGAAACTAACGCCGGTCTGCACGCCGCTTCCCTCTTGCTGGATGGTTATTCTTCCTTCGCAATCGGCGGAAGGATCACTCAGCGGAAATGCCGGCGCGTTCATCTCCTTGAAGATCGTCCCGAGCGCTTCATTCAAGAATTGTTGACGAAGAACGATCTGAGCTGCCCCCGACGGTACGCCGTTCGAATCGGGCGGCAAGATAGGCGAGCCCGGCGGCGTCGAAGCCCGCGGCACGCCGACGAAAAAATAGAATGTCAGAGTGCCGCCCAGTATGATGCCGATCAATAATCCAATTACGAGTCTTTGCATGGATTATCTCGCAGGTGCGACCATCGGCGACGGTGACATCGCGGGCGCCTGTGCCTGCTTCACCATCTGGCCAATGACCGCGGCAACAGCACTAAAAACCAAGTTGGCCTGAGTCTTGACCTGTTCCGAATCTATCTTCTGAAATTCGGCAGGGAGCGTAAAGATGTTCGCATCCGGTGTAGTTTTGATAT
>JBDTSA010000404.1:0-2782 GCA_039931335.1 Acidobacteriota bacterium | reverse complement strand
GAATGCGTTTCTTTTTTTTTCAAAGCGAAACCAAATAAAAACGCACGAGTGTAAATATCACAATCGCTGCAAACAGGATCAAGGTTCCTATGACTTGTCTGCGGGAAAATCTCATTCTTGATCGAAGTATCTAGCGCGTCGTGCGCGGCATCAACATTTGTGGGCTCGACATTTTCTACGCGAAATCGCTGACCTCAGGAAGGGTGGTTCTGATTTTAGTAAGCCTTCGTCACGTCAACACCCGTGTAGTAGTGCTTGATGATGTCGTCGTATTTCACACCCATCTTCGCGAGGCCGTACGCCCCGTACTGGCACATCCCGACGCCGTGGCCCCAGCCGCGACCGGTGAACGTGTAACTCGTGACCTGGTTTCCCGAGTAGCGTTTGTTGATGACGAAGAGTTGCTCTTTCAGGCGAAGGGCCGACCTGATCGCACCGCCCTTTAAGATCTTTGTTCCGTTCGAGCCGATGATCTCGAGCTCGGCGGCGCGTCGCGAATAGCCCTGGCGTTTTATGTTCACGTCGTAAAGGGTTCCGATGCCGCGAACGTAGCGCGAAAGACGCGACTGAACGGCGGAGGATGAAAGCGAAGCCGTCCAGTTCGTGAAGGGCGACATTCGTTCGGCAACTGTCGGCTGATCGGTCGGGCTGACTTCAAGATACGAGACAGCACCTGACGCGTCGGTTTGAAATCGCACCTCTTCACCGCCAACCAACGCAACTTCCCTGACCGGATATGCACTTGCACCGAACGTGCGGAATAAAAATACGTCCGGCCTCACGGTAACGGGCTTTTCCGATCTGCCGCTCTTGAGAATCAACTTCCCATCTGCGGTCGATTTCGCTTCGCCCGTCTGCAGCGTCGGCATCCATTTCTTTTTTTCATAGATTTGACGGATAAGCCGCAGAAAATCGGCACGGCGAAAATACTTCTGGGGCTTCAGTGTGAGATCGGCGTGCAGCGTGAACAATCCATCGCGCATCAGCATCGCCAGATCCGCTCGTCGCTCTTTCGGGACCTCCGCGGCATCGTCGAACGAGAGGTGATAATTGATATCCGAATCACTGAGCAGCGTGTCCGGAGCACCGGAAGTATAAGCGAGCGATGCCAGGACACGCGCCAACTCGATCGGCTTTGCCGTTTCTTTTGTGACGTTCGGAAACGGTTTGCCAAAACGTGCGGCAAGTTGATTCACCCAGTTCGAGATCTCGCCGACAGTTGGCTCTTCATCGAACCAATCATCGGTGAACTGATTCGTTGTGAGCGAAAATCCGTTGACAGCGAGCAGAGACATGAGACGAACCAGATCAAGATATTCTTCGTTGCGGAGCTTTGCCGGTGTGCGAATGGTCTTGATCAAAAACGGGTCGAAATGCCGATGCCCCTCGAGCGAACATTCAACGCCGCGGAGATACGGCTCGTTGGTATCGAATACATTTTCGACATTCTCGGTACGGCCGCCGCATGTTGAAGTGAAGTACGCCATGATCGGCTTGCCGTCGTACGTCGCGATCATGCCGCGCGTTTCGCGCACGGCCTGCGTACCCATCTTTGTCTCGATCGCAACGCCCTTGTAAACTTGCGACCAAACAGTCGGGACCATGTCGAAGCCTTTCGTACCGTAGGTGTTCGTATTCGCGACGGCGTAGGTCCGGGCGGCGATCGCCTGTGCCTTCTGCGCTTCGATGTGCGGGAGTCCAAGCTCGGCCGGGACGACACCGAGCAGATAATCTTCAAGCGGAACGACGTTGACGACAGTAAGCGTCCCGCGCGAATTCACAAACACCTCAAGTTTTCCGCGATACGCCCTTCCGTTTAGCCGCACCGGAGTTGATCGTTCATTGAACGAACCGAACGCGACGGATTTCAGCGACGCATAGTTCGCGAACTCGCCGCCACCCTTGACGATCACTTCGCGGAGATTGGGATTGACGACATCCGGCCCGACGACGCTCGAAGTTCCGGTCGTCCTGACCAGACTGCGAACTTCCGACTTGCCGACCGTGCGCAATTGACGGGAGAGCTCGACGGCGTCTGCAGACGGCACGATCTTTTTCTCAGGTACGATGACGACGTCCTCAAAACCTTTCTCGGCGAGCATTGCCTTGAACGCATCGGATTCTTCCGGTGTGTTCTTGATCGAGCCGATCCAGACTTTCCACGTATTCGTTGCGATATCGACGCTTACGAGCGCCGACTCGCCCGTCTCTTCGCGTATGTCTTTCGCGAGCTGATCGGCTTCGGCCGATGTCGGCAGATTCTGGATCTCAAACCGGTAATTCTCGACCTCAGGTGGTCGATACGTCCGAGCCGAAACAGCCACGCGATTTGTCGAGAGATATTTATTAGGCTCGTCGTGGCTATATGCGACGAGCTGCGAATCGGCCGTCGTTATCGACACGGAGCTTGCGTTTGTCGTCAGACCGATGCGGACAAGAGGCTCAGTCGATAATTTGAAAGCAGGTTCAAACGGAATGACGTCCGAATATCTCGAAAGCTCGAGACTCGTGCCCGCGATACAAGTTTGAATAGGGCCGAGAATAATCAGAGAAATGTTTATGAAGGCGAAACAAAGGCGGTAGAGCATCGCGGTCAATTCTAGCACAGGGAATCGTATAACTTATTCGTCTCCGGCGAGAGAGTGTGAACCGGCAAGGATCGTCCCTTCGCAGCTGCTATTGAGCAGTATTCACGATTCGCGGCCGTGTTAAGGGCGTCACCTTTTGCGAAGCTGCAGACGATACTTTCGCGGCGGGCCGCTTCGGTAGCTCGGCGGCGGGT
>JBDTSA010000403.1:0-2796 GCA_039931335.1 Acidobacteriota bacterium | reverse complement strand
ACGATCTAGTGGAGCACGTCGCCAATCTTCGCGGACTGGCCGAGCCATACGAACTGAGGGACGATCTGGACGGGATTCGAGATCTTACACCTGACCCGTGTCTCCGAGCCGATCGCGCTGTTGAGCTAATGTCGCGGCTGAACGCTCTGTGGGTGGCACTTCTCGAGTTGCCAATAAGACATCGGCAGGCTTTGCTGCTAAATCTCCGCGACGGTGGTGGTGAAAACCTTCTTGCAGTTCTCCCTCTTGGCGGCGTTGCAAGCATTCGCGAGATCGCGGTGGCGATGGACATGACGTTCGAGCAACTGGCTGATATTTGGAATTCGCTGCCGTGGGACGATCTTCGCATTGCGAAGCATCTCGGGCTTACGCGCCAGCAGGTGATCAATCTGCGACAAACGGGCCGGGCAAAATTAACTCGCTGGAGAAATGAGACCGGCAATATCTGAATCGAGATTTCATCTTTAACCGATGACGGAACACGTGACAGAACAAGATCTGAGAAATTTTCGGGCGAACCGCCTAAGCCGCGACCGGCTGACCAGTATTGATGATCACCTCGCGTCGTGCGAGATGTGCCGTGGGCGGAGCATCGCGACTCTCGATACGGCGTCTGTACAGCGATTCGAAATGGCTATCCGGCCATCCGATCATCTGACATACGATCAACTCGAAGGTTATGTAGACGGCCGTTTATCGCCGAACGACAGTAATGTTGTGCGGCTTCACATCGGCACATGCGGAGAGTGTGCGAACGAGCTAAGTGCTTTTCGCTCGCTCGCTCCGCTGACGGTGACGTCGAGGCCGCGCTGGTTTTCATCTTTTAGAGACCTGTTCGTTAGACCGATCCCCCTCTTGGCATCCAGCCTCGTCCTGATCGCGGTCGTCGGATCACTCTTGCTGTACTCGTCCGAACGAACGACGCCTGTTCCGCAAGAAAGCGCTGAGCTGGATGTATTTGAACCGAATGTTGCGAATGAACAAGTCGTTCCGTCAGACGCTCCGGACGCAGTGCCGGAATCGATCCCGGAAGAGACATCTGTTCTCTCGATCAACGATGGCGGGGAAGAGATAAGCATCGGGCAGAAGGGCGACTTGAAAGGTTATCGTTCGGCGCCGTGGAACTATAGAAACTCTGTTAAGCATGCGCTAACTACGGGCAAACTCGTGCTTCCCGATCTAAGCGACTTGAGTTCGGCCAACGGTGTTCTCATGGGTGACGCGACGATCGAAGCCGGGAATTTTCGGCTGCGGGCGCCCGTCGGAAAAGTCTTGATGACAAACACGCCGACATTCTCTTGGCAAGCTTTGGACAAGGCCGATCGATACACCGTCGAGGTGTTCGATCCGAAGTTCAACAAGGTCGCCGCAAGCGGCGATTTGAAGGCGACGACATGGAAAACCCAACTTCCGCGCGGCAAGACTTATACATGGCAAGTAATTGCAATGGTCGACAACAAGGTGGCGAAATCTCCGCACCGCCCCGATCCAGACGCCCGATTCCGCATTCTTGATCGAAAAACCAGCGATGATCTCGGCAAGCTGCGTCGGATGTATCCGCGTTCGCATCTGCTACTCGGAACCGCCTTCGCAGAAGCTGGTCTGATCGACGAAGCGATAAGCGAACTGGAGAAGCTAGGAAAGCAGAATTCCAATCGGCAAATCGCGGCCAAACTTCTCCGGCAATTGCGCCATGGGCGTTAACTTTAGCGAAGATAAAATGAATTTGTTTAGAAGAAGTCTGGTCGACGTATCCGCCAAATAACGGCGCCTGAGAATCCGACCATCTTGCCTTTTACCGCACTCGCGTCTAGGATTTTGGTGACGGCTCCGCCATGGATAACTCATCGCAAAATCGAGACTTCATCCGCGAATATCTATCGTACCTTCGTGTCGAAAAGGGTTTAGCGAAAAACTCACTGATGGCGTACGAGCGTGATCTGTCGAAACTGAAGACGTGGACCGATAAGAACGGCCTCGTGTTAGAAGTGTTGACCCGCCAAGATCTCAGGGAGTGGCTCATCGATCTCGGCCGGACAAAGCTCCTTGATAATTCGAAACGGCGGTTGGTCAGCGCGCTTCGCGGATTTTACAAGTTTCTGATGATCGACGGACATATCAAAGACAATCCGGCTGAAAATTTGGATCTCCCGCAGAAAGGCCTCTACTTGCCGAAATTTCTTAATCAGGCTGAGATCGACCTGCTATTGGCGGCTCCCGATGTCTCGACCGAAACGGGGCTCCGCGACCGTGCGCTTCTTGAATTGATGTACGCCTGCGGGCTTCGCGTGTCCGAAGCCGTCGATGTGAAGATGCAGGACATCGATATCGATTCCGGGATTCTCACTACGACAGGAAAGGGAAGCAAGACCCGACGCGTTCCGGTAGGTTCGAGTGCCGTTGGGTGGCTGCAGTCCTATCTCGCGTGGCGAAGGAAGAACCAAAACATCGAAATCCAGAATTTGTTCGTCACGGCGGCGGGCAAACCGTTGAATCGACAGCTAATTTACGAGCTCGTTAGAAATTACGGTCAGAAAGCCGGTCTCCAGGATATTTCGCCGCATACTTTGCGTCACTCATTTGCCACGCATCTCGTGCAAAACCGGGCTGACATTCGTTCCGTACAACAAATGCTCGGGCACGCGGATATTTCAACGACACAGATATACACCCACATGACCGACGCCCATTTACGTAAGTCATACGACCAATTTCACCCCCGTGCAAAGGCGAATACGACAGAAAACCTGCCTGAATAGACTTGCATCCTAAAGATTCCTCCGCTAGTATTGGAAA
>JBDTSA010000402.1:0-2798 GCA_039931335.1 Acidobacteriota bacterium | reverse complement strand
GCTCCTCCGGTTCGCTATTACATCTGGGCCGCGGCGATGGCTCTCGAACTCGTTACACCGTATCTCGTGCCCCGATTGACCAAGAGCATCCCGGTCGACTTTTCCCACATCCCGGAGCGCTTTGGCTTATTCACGATCATCGTCCTCGGCGAGGCGGTCGTCGCCACGGCGACCGGTGCGTCGTCCGTTGACTGGACGTTGATGAATATCGTCACGGCGGCGATCGGATTTGCAATGGCTGCGTGTATCTGGTGGATCAATTTCGAGTTTGTCGAAGATGGTGCGATCAGATCAAAAACGCTCGGGCCGCGGATCATCTACCTCTACGGCCATTACTTCATTGTCGCGAGCATTGTCGCACTCGGTGTCGGCGTAGAACATGCGATAAAGGAGACGGGCGATGCTCATCTTCAGTTGCCGACGCTGGCTTTGCTCGGCGGGTCGATCGCGATCTATCTCGCCGCGGTCACCGTCATAAAGCTCGCCGCCGAAGTCTGCCGGCTTCTATTCGTTCGCATCGTAACGATCGCGTTGTGCCTGTCGCTGATCTTGCTCGGACCCTACCTTCCACCGGTGCCGATCGTTGTTTTGTTTTTCCTGGTCCTGGTATCCGGCGTCTGGCTTGAAGGTGCATTCGGCGAGGTCCGCACGCACGAAGAAACGTCGGGGTTGAGACCGTGCGAACACTCGGCGGCGGCGAGCCTGAGAGAGCCTCGAACCCGGGACGGCTGCGAAGAATGCGTCAAGAACAATTACAAGTGGGTGCACCTTCGATTGTGTCTCGAGTGCGGGCATGTCGGCTGCTGCGATTCCTCGCGGTATAAGCATGCGACAAAGCACTATCACAAAACCGAACACGCGATTATGTCGTCGCTCGAGGACGGTGAGAGCTGGGCGTGGTGCTACACAGACGAGCGGTTTGTTCCGCTGCCCGAACCGGTTGGACAAGCTCGGGCGAATGGCTAGAATAATTTCATAACCATTATGGAAGGCTGTGAACATTTACGCGAGATCCGTTCGGTCACGCCGAGCGCGGATGGCTGTGAAGATTGTTTGAAGATCGGCGGGCGATGGGTGCACCTGCGATTGTGCGAGATCTGCGGACATGTCGGATGCTGCGACAATTCGCCGAACCGGCACGGGACGAAACACTATCACGCGACCAAGCATCCGGTCATCAAGTCATTCGAGCCCGGCGAGGATTGGGGATATTGCTACCCCGACGACATGTTTTACGAGACGCTGCCTAAACCACAACGATGACAAAGCCTTTAAAAATTCTTCTCCAAACAACCATCGCGGCCGTTGCCGACGACTGGCACATCGGCCGGTTTTCCCTGCTCGAATCGCATCTTCGGTCGCTTACGAACGCAGATGGAGCTCCACTCTACGAAGTTACGGGTCGCAATCGCGAAACTGACGAGACGGGAAACGATCCTCTGCTAAGCTCGCTCGATGAATCCGAGTTCGACCAGCTTTGGCTGTTCGCGGTGGACACCGGTAACGGGCTGACGTCCGCCGATTGTGCTGGTATTACGAGCTTCAGAAAGCGCGGCGGCGGGATTTTCTCTACTCGGGACCACTTTGATCTTGGGTCATCGCTGTGCACGCTCGGCGGCATCGGGGCTGCTCATTACTTTCACTCCATCAATCCCGATCCCGACCCTGACCGGAACCGCCGTGATAATGCGACGTCAGTGATCGATTACCCGAACTATCATTCGGGCGCAAATGGCGATTATCAGCCGATCAAGATAAATGAACCGCACGAATTGCTGCGGCGCGAAGACGGCTCGGCTATTGAGTTCTTTCCGGCACATCCGCATGAAGGCGGCGTCGGGGCTCCGGAGGGCGACGCGTCGGCACATGTCATTGCGACCGGAACAAGTATGGCAACCGACCGGCCCTTCAATCTCGTCGTGGCGTTCGAGAACTCCGTGGACAAGCACGGCAATAATTGTGGACGAGCGATAGCCGAATCGAGCTTCCATCATCTTGTCGATTACAACTGGGATACCGAGATGGGCTGCCCGACGTTTCTGGAAGAGCCACCGGGGTACGGTTACAATCGAAATCCGAAAGCTCTCGACGACATCAAGCAATATGTCGCGAACGTCGCGGCGTGGTTGAGTTCTGGTAAATAGTGAATGGTAAATAGGAAAAAGATTTGTCGACTCCGAGGTGCCGACGCACAATTTACTATTCACGATTTACTATTCACGATTTACTATTTCTTACCTAACTTGATCTATGGCTAACTCTTTCCCCGAAATGCCGCTCGACGCATGGCGGCCGACAAAGAACACTCTCCACCTTTATTGCCAGATTGTCGGCAAGGTCCGGCTCGCGATGCATCCGCGGATAAATCACTGGTGGCACGTGCCGCTCTATGTCAGCCCGCGCGGATTGACCACCCGAACGATCCCGTACAGCGGTGGAAACTTCGAGATCGAATTCGATTTCAAAACGCACCGTCTCGAGATTAGGACGAGCGGCGGTGCGATCGAAGACTTCGCCCTATACGATGGCCTGACCGTCGCAGATTTTTACGCAAGCCTTTTTTCGAATCTCGCAAAGCTAGGGATCGAGCCGCATATCAAACCGATCCCGTACGAAACTCCTTCGACGACTCCGTTCTCCGATGACACCGAGAACAAATCGTACGACAAAACCTACGTCGAACGGTTCCATCAGATCCTCGTCGCAGTCGACGACATCCAGCAGGAATTCCGCGGACGGTTTATCGGCAAGTCGACGCCCGTGCATATGTTCTGGCACAGCTTCGACGTTGCACTCAC
>JBDTSA010000401.1:0-2822 GCA_039931335.1 Acidobacteriota bacterium | reverse complement strand
GGAAACGGTTCAAGTGTCGAATTTTACTGGCGAAAAATTGATTGGTCAAGTCAGACCGCAATAAAATCCAGTAAATATCGAATAATTAGCGCAGCCGCGCTGGCCCGATGACTTATCGATCGTTTGACATCATCGTCGAGCTCGCCGAACGTCAGGTCAAATCCGTCGGGCACAAAGATGGGATCATATCCGAAACCATGGTTTCCCCTAGGCGAGTCCGCGATCGAACCCGTACAAATACCCTTAGCGTTATAGACAATTCGGCCATCCGAGGAAGCGAGAGCCATGACGCAAACAAAGCGCGCCCGACGGACGGTATCGCCGGTCTCGTCGAGCATCGTCAGGAGTTTGGGGATCTTCACTTCGTAACCGGCGGTACCGGCGAATCTGGCTGAGTGCACGCCAGGAGCATTTCCAAGGGCTTCGATCTCGAGCCCGGAGTCGTCGGCAAGCGATAATTGACCGGTCTGCATGGCAAATCCGCGGGCCTTCAATTTGGCGTTCTCGCGAAATGTTGAACCTGTCTCTTCGACATCCACGATACGCTCGAAGTCTCGGAGGCTTTTCAACTCCAAAGGCACATCTCGGAACAAGTCTTTCAGCTCACCTGTCTTTCCCGGATTTCCGGTCGCGAGTACCAGGCTGTTCGGCGAATTATCCATATCCAAGACTGCTAAATGCGGTTAGGTAAAGTTTTTATTGCCAAGAGGCCGTGATTAATTGTATAAAATAAATGGCGATTTTGTTCGCTGCCCGCCTCCAGTCTTCAGCAAATAGCGAGGAATCCCAGTTGGAATTAGTTTCTACTCAAGCACCGCTCTTCGACCCTGCGACTTTGTTTTCCGATAGTCGGGAAGAATTCAAAGACTCCGCAATTATCGCCGTTTTCGACCCGGATGAACTTTCGTTCGAGCTTGGCGTCTGGCTGGCCGGCCTTGAAAGTTTTCTGAAGCGAGGCGATCAAACTTTTTCAGACAAGAATCGCTCGCCGGAAGCTGCAGGAAACTGGGCACGTGAATGCCGTCTCACCCGGGCCGCATTGCTTAACTCTTCCAAGCTCAACTTCCGTCTCCGAAAAGCAGTAGCCGGCCCGATACCGTCCGAAGGCGGCAAAGTTTCCGGCGGATCCATCACGACGGATGAACTGGACGAGTTCGCGCTTGTTCTTCGCGACGCGATCGTTTTGAATGAGAGCGTTCTCGGCACAAACAAGTCTCTCAATTTCGCCGACTGGCGCGCTTGGAGCTCGACACTGATCGACAAGTTGGAATCGTCTCCGGTTTTTCGAAAACTTATTTTCGGCACGCAGGCCGCGGGTGAATCGTTTATTCCCGACCGGCTCAAAAAACTTGCCGCCGAAAAGTCGGTTCCGTTTGCCGACGAAGTCGATCTTCAGGTTATCCTTCCCAGGTTCGGAACAATACTGGGCTCGCTGAGCGTGGTCGGAAAAATGCTTCGCCACGATGAGCCGTTAAAACCGTCGTTAATAATTTTCTCGCGCGTGTACGAATTAACTCACGACCTGATCGTACATATGAACAACCGTCTCTCGCGATTTCCGAACGAAGACGCCGCGATGTTCGATTCGCTCGACGGTGCTTCCTATACGGCTTCGCTCGAGTTGAAGAAAGTATTCTCGCATGAACTGACCGGGCTCGTCGGCATACGTCCGGTTCCGTCCGTGTTCGCCCGCGTCGAAACGGCGTTCGAACTTTTGAGTGACAGCTTCCGACAGATCCTCGCCGGCTTTGCACGCGTCATCGATCCGCATATACTCCCGTCCGAACTCTTCCCGAATTTCCAGACCAAGCTCGAACAATCGCTTGCTCTCCGCCAAAACTTGTGGGAGGCGCTGCAGGTTGTGCAGGCCGGCGAGCAGAATCCGGATAAGAAACTGCTTGAGGCTGTGAACGTCGAGCTACAAGGATTCCTTGAGCGAACCATACCGTTCCTTTTCCACAAGGACAGGGAAACGTTTGAGCGATTTTCAGAAGAGATCTTTGCGACTTCGGAAAAGAAAGACATCGTTCCGATCCTCCATCGCTTCGGGGCTTACATCGAAACGCTGCTCGCCCAGGTAAACCTGCGAACCGTTCTCGCAGACCATCCTTTCAATCCGCAATCAAACTAATTCTCACTGCGATCGCAGCGTCGCGAGAGGCTTTCTAAAGAGCACATCAAAGCTCGCCGCGGCGCCCACCAGCATTACTATCGCCGCTGTGACGAGCACGCCTCCGAACGTCAGGAGAGGATCGAATTCCCAATCGATCTCCAAAACGTAGCGGCTGACGACAAATGAAAGCGCCGTCGCGAAACCAGCTCCGATCAGTCCCGAAAGCAGACCCAGTAAGCCATATTCGGCGAAGAGGATCGCAGTCAAAGTCAGGCGCTTTGCGCCGAGCGTTTTCAATATCGCGTTTTCATATATCCGCTGCGACTTCGTGAGTGCGATCGATCCGATGAGGATCAAAACTCCGCTCAAGATCACAAAGCTTCCGACAAAGGATATCGCCAGAACGAAATTGCTGACCAGCTTCTGTACGGCGGCGACGATATCGGCGACGTCAAATATCTGGACATTCGGGTGTGCTTCGAGCACATCGCGTTGAAGGCGCTGCCGGTCAGTCGCGGAAGCGCGTTTGAGTACGGTCGCAGCGAACGACTGCGGGGCTTTTTCGAGCGATCCCGGCCGGAAGACGAAGACGAACGCGGTTCGCGTGTTACGTAGATCCAGTTTTCTGATGTTTGCAACGCGGGCCGTGAGCTTCCGCCCCGAGATATCGAACGTCATCGAATCGCCGGGCGACACTTTCAGCCTCGTC
>JBDTSA010000400.1:0-2842 GCA_039931335.1 Acidobacteriota bacterium | reverse complement strand
GCGGAAAGGACGGCAAGGGAGTTTACGGTCAGAAATGTACGACGTGTCATCAAAACGAAAACCTTGAGGGCGCGCATCTTCCACCCGGCACTTCCAAAGACTGGCACATGCCGCCGGCGGATATGAAGATGATCTTTCAGGGTCGAACAGCCGCTCAACTGTGCCGGCAGTTCAAAGATCCGAAGCAGAACGGCGGACATAAGACCGCACGAGAAGCGATGGAGCATATTCAGAAACAGGATCCGCTCGTGATGTGGGGATGGGAACCGGGAAATGGACGAACGCTTCCGCCGATGACGTTCCAGGCGTTTTCGGCAAAGGTCGAGGAGTGGGTCGCGAACGGTGCGGTCTGTCCTGAATAAGCCTATTCGAACTCTAAACAAACGCGGCGTCCTGAGATGGAAGCCGCGTTTTTCACAGGTGGAAATCACGGCTTTTTTTCTTGATGAAAGAGATCAGAGACATACTTCAAGAGATCGAAGGATTGGCTGGCGGTGAGCGTGCGGTCCTCGCGACCGTCGTCGATCTGCAAGGTTCGGGCTACCGTCGACCGGGTGCCCGAATGCTGATAAAAGCGAACGGCGACTCGTTCGGTACAGTCTCGGGTGGATGTCTCGAGGCGGATGTTATGGAGCGGGCAAAGCGAGTTCTCCAAAGCGGGCGGTCGGAAGTTTTTGTCTACGACACGACGGCCGACGAGGACTCGGTGTTCAGTCTGAACATGGGTTGTCGCGGAGTTTTGCGGATCCTGCTCGAACCGGTCGATAACGATTGCGAGATCGTAAAAGCTCTTCGTCGTGCGAGGAACGAGCGCGTGAGATCGATATCGGCCGTGATCATCGGCGGCGACGATCAGGTCGCGGTCGGAACGCGCTTTTTCGACACTGATTCGCTCGAGAAATTTCCGCAAGCCGCCGCCGAAATGTCCCGGATCCGAGTTTCGGAGCAAGGACATGAAACCGCCAGATATAAAAACGACGGATCCTCGGCCGAGCTCGCATTCGAAACATTAAAGCCGCCCGTTCAAGTACTGTTACTCGGGGCTGGTGCCGATGCGGTCCCGCTGGCTGCCGCCGCGCATGCGCTGGGCTGGCAGGTGCGGGTCCACGATCACCGCCCGGCGTTTCTGAATCGCGAAAGATTCGCCGAGGCCGATGAGCTTATTCGTGTCGATCGCGACGCCACTGTTGAGCTAGCGGCCGATGAGCTGACTGCTATCGTCGTCATGAATCATAACTACGAGCGTGACAAGGCCTCGCTCTTTTCAGCTCTGCACTCGGACGCGTTTTATGTAGGCGCACTCGGTCCGAAAAAGCGGACGCAGCAGATACTTGACGAGTTGAACGACGAGTTCGACGTTTCGCGCATGCGCTCGCCCGCCGGTCTCGATATCGGTGCGGACACGCCAGAGGCGATCGCGATCGCGATCATCGCCGAGATCCAATGCGTTTTGAAGAGTCGAGACGGTGGCCCCTTGCGTGAACGCAACGCACCGATATATGACAGAAAGTAGGATCGGCGGAATCCTTCTCGCCGCCGGCGGCAGCAGCCGGATGGGCGAGCCGAAGCAGTTTCTTATTTTCGACGGGAAGACTTTGCTCGGTCGCGCCGCGGAAGCTCTTACGGCTTCGGGCGCGTCGCCGATCGTCGTTGTTACCGGAAGCGACCACAAAAGAGTTGTCAGTGAACTGGAGGGATTGGCGGTACATTTAAAAAGCAATGACGACTGGGGATCGGGGATGGGATCGTCGTTAAAAGCCGGGCTCGCGCGGCTTCTCGAAATCGAACCATTGATTGACGCCGTCGTCGTCACATTGTGCGATCAGCCGTTAGTAACGCACCAGAGTATCGAACGTTTGTGCAGCGAATACGCGAGTTCGAAGAGCCCGATCGTCGCGTCTGAGTACGCAGAAACAATCGGCGTCCCCGCCTTGTTCTCAAGCGAAACATTCTCCGCGCTGTCCGAAATCTCAAACGAAAAAGGCGCCCGAGACTTGATCCGCTCGGGCGCCTTTTCAGTTTCTGTCGTTCCAATGCCCGAAGCCGCTGACGACCTCGACACACCCGACGATTACAAATTCTTCAAAACGTAATCGGTCATCATCGAATACCAATGCTTGACCTGCGCCGGATTCGACAATCCGTGACGCTGCGTCGGATAGATCATCATGTCAAACTGCTTGCCCGCCTTCTGAAACTCATAAGCGAGCTGCATCGTGTTCTGCATGTGAACGTTGTCATCCATTCCGCCGTGGATCAGCAGCAGTTTGCCGTTTAAATTACCGGCGGCTTTGATAACCGACGTACGATTGAATCCTTCGGGATTATTCTTGGGCTGAAGCATGTAGCGTTCGGTATAGATCGAATCGTACAGACGCCAGTCGCCGACCGTTCCGCCCGCGATGCCCATCTTAAATACATTGCTGTGCGTCAACGCATAGCTTGTCATCATGCCGCCGAAACTCCAGCCCCAAATACCGATGCGGTTATCGTCGACATACGGAAGTGACTTTAGATAGTTCACACCGTCCTCGAGATCGCGCAGCTCGAGCACCATGAAATTCTTGTAGCTCGGCCAGACCGATTCTTCGCCCTTGCCGCTCGCCCCGCGATTGTCGCAGATCCATATGATGTAACCTTTCTGCGCCATCATCTGGTGCCACATGTAACGCGTTCCGCCCCAGCGATCTGCGACCGAAGGAGCGTGCGGGCCCGAATATGTGTAGCTCAAAACCGGATATTTCTTTTTCGGATTAAAATCCGGAGGCTTGATCATCATCGCCTCCATTTCAAACCCGTCACGCGTTTTCACTTTCATAAACTCGGGCGACCCGAGGTTGTA
>JBDTSA010000399.1:0-2855 GCA_039931335.1 Acidobacteriota bacterium | reverse complement strand
AGTTTTTAGCTTTCACTCTTTCACCTTTTCACTTTTAAACTTTCTCAGGCTTCCGTCTTATGGATCGAACGCATCCGGTTGCGAGCTTTTTTCGACCGGCGAATCGTGTTGCGGCGCTTGAGGCTGCTTTCCGCCCATTCCGAAACTTGTTTGAGCGGATGCCATTCGAAGCTCTCGAGAGGCAGAACCTCACTAGACGCATCGCGGAGCTTGAGCGTGCTGAAAGCGACAAAGCAGATCGCAAAATTGAAAATGACGCCAACGGTCATTACGAACCAACCGGGAGCTAAGCCAACCGTCGCGCGCTTCTCGAACACATCCCAAAACAAACGGCGGTCCTCGGCGGTGATCGTCGGGATCGGCGATGGGTGAATGTAGATCTTCAAAGTCCACGAAACCGCGAGCAGGATAAAGATCCAAAGATAGTTCGCACGCAGGCGGCGGCCGAGGGCTTCCCAGACGCTGATCGTAAAGTGCGGTGCGATCAAGTCGGCCGAGATATGCTCCGCCCATTCCTTGTCAGGCGGGATCGTCCGGTGTGACAACATCGGTGCGAAATAACCCGTCTCGAGAACACGGACACGATTTGCCCAGACCTCATAGTAGCGATACCGGCGAGCTTCCATGAAGAGGAAGATCGAGACGAGGATCGAGTTTATCGGGATCGCAAAATGCGGGTTATCGGGCGAACTGAAGACGAACGAAAGCGTCGCACCACCGGTGATCACGGCCCAGTTCGTCGTTGCATCGAGCCGGTTACGCCAGATGTTCGAACGCTGGATCTCGCCCCGATAAAAATGCACCATCGCCGTGTTAAACTCGGCGGGTGCCAATTTTTGCGGAATCGTGAGCGGCGTCGTCCGCGGCTTTTGATTACGCTTGTGGACTTCCTCGGCAAAAGCTCGAAAAGATTCGGGGACGTTTGTGATGTGAATGTCATCTTCGGCCGCGCGGGCTGCGGTCCGAATATTGTCTTTCATATTACGCTCGAGGGTTTTTGAGGAGCGAGGCAGCTGCGAGCCATCACCCAACAAAAATTCTACACTAATACGTATCTGATGCAAGGAATTTGCCGATGAACGGCCCGCCGAGGATAGAACAGGACGAGTCATTGATGCGTGTCGCTCTAACAGCGGCGCTCTTAGCCGCGCAGTTGGGCGAAGTTCCGATCGGCGCGTGTCTTGTCGACGGGGACGGCCGAGTCGTTGCTTCCGCATCCAATCGCACGATCACCGATAACGATCCGACGGCGCACGCGGAAATTCTCGTCCTGCGCGAAGCCGCCCGCGCTATCCGAAACTACCGTCTTACGGGTCTGACCCTTTACACGACCATTGAGCCATGCGTCATGTGTGCGGGAGCTCTCGTCAATGCGCGGATCAAACGAATTGTCTTCGGAGCTCACGATGAGCGATTCGGAGCGGTTGAGACGCTCTTCAGGCTCTGCGACAGCGACAATCTTAATCATCGCATTGAGATCACATCCGGCGTCCTCGCCGAGCAGTGCCGGAAAGTGATGCAGGAGTTTTTTCAGGAGAGGCGGTGATCGTTTTGAGTCTCACCTTCACGCGGCATCGTTTTCTTTCTCGGGAATGGCCGCGTGAATGCGGGGCTCGAAACTTCGACGGGACTCAAAACCCTCGCTTGATATTTTCCGACCCCAGCCTTTATGATTAATAACTTCGCGGAGAGGTGCGAGAGTGGTTGAATCGGGCAGTCTCGAAAATTGCTGTACCTTAACGGGTACCGTGGGTTCGAATCCCACCCTCTCCGCCACGTCGATTTCGGATTTTGGATTTTAGATTTTAGATTTGCCTGTCCGGAGTCGCGAGTCGTCAAATCAGATCGATTTAGCTGTTTGAGAATTTATCGGATCGTTTTCACGCCTAGTCCTATTCGTACTTTAATACAGTTGGAGGATTTGCTATGCCTTTGAGTAAGAGGTTGACGGCTGAGTTCATAGGAACGCTTTGGCTTGTACTCGGCGGATGCGGAGCGGCAGTTTTGGCGACGAAGTATCCGAGCGCTGGCATTGGATTCGCGGGCGTCGCGCTCGCATTCGGTTTGACCGTGCTGACCGGAGCCTACGCTCTCGGACACATCTCTGGCGCGCACTTTAATCCGGCGGTCTCGTTTGGGCTGTGGGCCGGAAAACGATTTCCGGCGAGCGAAGTGCTACCCTATGTGATCGCGCAAGTTCTAGGTGCGATAGCCGCAGCGGGCATTATCTATTTGATCGCCAGCGGAAAGACCGGTTTCTCGGTCGCGGGTGGTTTTGCGGCGAACGGATTTGGCGACTCCCCTGGTTCGCCGGGACAGTACACGCCGCTCGCGGCTTTCGTCTCGGAAGTGGTGATGACTTTTTTCTTCCTGATCGTCATCCTCGGGTCGACTCACGGACGAGCGCCAAAGGGATTTGCCCCGATTGCGATCGGACTTTGCCTGACGCTTATTCACCTCGTGACAATTCCGGTCACGAATACATCGGTGAATCCGGCTCGAAGCACCGGTCCGGCATTGTTCGCAGGCGGCTGGGCGATCAGTCAGCTCTGGTTGTTCTGGGTGGCTCCGATCCTCGGAGCGATGCTCGCGGGATTCTTTTATTCATGGCTGGCCGGAGACGATCCGGTGCCGGCGCAGGAGCCGATCGTCGGCGAGGAAGCATCGCCGACTGTCATTGAAATCGTTGAAAGTTAGATCAACTTCAGAGTGCGCGAATGATCGCGTTCTTACTTACACGGGCTGAAGCCCGCACTCTGAACAATGCGGAAAGGTGCAGGAGTGGTTGAACTGGCAGCACTGGAAATGCTGTGAACCTCAAAAGGGTTCCGTGGGTTCGAATCCCACCCTTTCCG
>JBDTSA010000398.1:0-2856 GCA_039931335.1 Acidobacteriota bacterium | reverse complement strand
TCAAATTATTTTCTTCGACGATCGTGTCCGTCCAGATCTCGCGCATCAACTCATCTTTTTCGATGACCTTTCCATGATTCCGAACCAGATAAAGAAGCGTGTCGAAAATTTTCGGAGTAAGCGGAATCGTCTCGCCCGAATCCCTCAATAAAAGGTTTTTCGTCACGTCAACCCGAAACTCACCGAACTCGTATATCTGTGATTGGGCGTCGCTTTTCATCCTTTTCAGAACTTTTCAGGAAATTCCACGCGAAACGGAAAGATTTTCAGGACTGGTGTCGGCAATTATGACACCCATCGGCCGCGATTGGAATATTTCGGCCGAAATAACAAAAAGGAAATACAAAAAATGAAAAACACATTCTCAAAAACAATCGGTTTGGCAGCACTCGCAATTTTGATCTTGACACTACTTGGACAAGCAAGCGTTTCCGCACAGGATGCAGGTGAAAAAGGATCGGATGGCCAGGCTCTGTCGATAGGTCCGGGAGCGAGAGGTTTGGAAGGTTCCTGGGACGTTCTCGTTACACCGTACAACTGTCAGACCGGCGTGCCCGCGACGACGACGCCGTCCATGCTGACATTTAATCAGGGCGGAACGATGACGGAGATCGGATCGCGTATCGCTCCAGCTCTGCGGGGCTCGGGCCACGGCGTGTGGTCCCATGGACTGATGGGAGAATTTAGCGGGACGTTTCAGTTTTTCCGCTTCAACGCCGACGGAACACTCGCCGGGCGGCAAATCGTTATCCAAAGCATAACACTAGATCGTGACGGAAACGGTTTCACGAGCGATGCGACATCAACAGTCTTGGGTGTCGCCGGCAACGTGCTTTCTACCGGTTGTTCCTCAGGAGTTGCAACGCGTTTCGAATAAGCGCTGATTACGGCTACTCGTCACCGTCTCCTTCAGGTTTAAGCCTGGGCTTATGGAATGCTTGCTTCGGCAAGCATTTTTCTTAATGTTTAGATAAACTTGCATGGATACCGGCTCTCGCATTGCACGGGACTTGATTGAAACAATGGACCTTCCTTTGAAAGACCCTGTTGAGTTCAAGCTTTTCGATCTCGGGTTGGCGACAGGGTTCGGCTTGCTCCACCTGCTTCTTCACGGTTTCTTCCCGCGAAAACGCGCGAATCTTTTCTTCAGACTCTTCGCCTTTAGTGCGGGCGGCGCGCATCTTAACAGCCGACTTCGTCGATATATCACGGCGCTGCTTCGACGCGTCCGACAACACAGCCTCGCCGAATCTTGATCGCCATCGGAAGCTCCGGAATAGCGTGAGCCGACAATATATCAAACTTTTTCAAGAGCTCACCGCGACGACGGGACGCGTTCGCTTTGTCGTCAACGAAGGCCGATTAACGGGTTTGCTTGGAGACGTTTGTCGCTTCTTGTATCGCCCAGTGGTGACACTCGTGGAAAAGTGAATCGCCGAGGTTCGACTCCGGCAACCAGAAAATGCCCCCGGCATCTGAACCGCCGGGGGCGGAGCTGTCGAACGATCCGACGAAGAATGTCGCCGTCATTTTGTAATAGAGCTGGTCGTCTGTGGAATAGAAATACTGGACGGCCTCGCCTATGTGTCCGTCAATTATTACTTTGCAGTCCAATTCTTCGACGGTCTCGCGGAGCACTGTCTCGCGGGCTGTTTCGCCGGTCTCGCATCCGCCGCCCGGCAGAAAATGTTTTTCGCGATTCTTCACCGTCACGACCGACCCGGCTTTCCTGATCACCACGTAGGCCGCGCGCCGCGCGGTCAGATGTTGCCCCTCCACAGGCTCGCCGAATATCAGTTGCGTCATTTGATATCAAGTCACAACCGCTTCTACCTTTCCAACGAAATCACCCCGTCGATTCTTGATAGGCATCGGAGAAAGCTCTGATAGATCATCGGGCGATAATATCCCGAACCGCTTCAGCAACTCTACCGCGACGACCGGACGAGCTCGTTTGTCGTCGCCGTCTTCGATCTTGAGCGCGATCGCCAAACCCTTTGGATATTTTTCAGAAGGTAGGACACCGCACAACCAAACGCCATCGGCTCCGACCTTTGAGATAATCTTGCCCGGTGCGGCGAGCATCAGCATCGTATCGAGCCGTTCGTTGCCGCCGATCAGCTCTGGAAAATTTGTCATCGCCGAAACGATCCGGCCGCATGCATCTCGAACGTTCCTCGGAAAGGTATCGGGCGGCGAGATGAGATTCATAAAGCTCTTCGCCATCGCCGAAACCGGAAGTGCAAAGTTCGGCGCCGCACAGCCATCGATACCGAGCTTGATCTCTCGAAGAGGAACGCCCGAAAAAAGCGCGACCGTTTCGAGAATCGACTGCTGCACCGGATTATCGATCGCATCATAAGTCGCCAGATCGGCTCCGATGTGTTTCGCGAACGCGAGCATTGCGGAATGTTTGCCTGAGCAATTGTTGTGAAGCTGATTTGGATATTCGCCCGCACGCTGCATCCGCTCAGCTTCTTTTTCATTGAACGGCAGGTGAGTACCGCATCGGAGATACGCCTCGCTCAAACCGGCGCGCTCAAGCATCAACTGGGCGATTCGGACGTGACGAGCTTCGCCCGAGTGCGATGAGCACGCGAGCGCTACCTCTTCCTCGGAAAACCCAAGAGCTTCGCACGCCCCGCTTGTAATAAACGGCATCGCCTGAAGTGCCTTACACGCCGATCGAAAGAACGTGACCGTGTCCGGCGATCCCATGCTTAGAATGGTTTCACCGCTGCCGTCGATAACGATCAGATGGCCGCGATGGATCGACTCTACGGTTTCGCCGCGAATCACATTAGCCAATATTGCAGATTTCATTTGATTGTATCCAAATTTGATCGGTTGGAGTAT
>JBDTSA010000397.1:0-2887 GCA_039931335.1 Acidobacteriota bacterium | reverse complement strand
AGTATTTATTCCGATTTGACGAAACTTTATTCCGTGGTGATCCGAGCTCAAAAAGCCTTAATCGCGACCTTAGTATTGCTGGCGTTCGCCGTCTGCGGCGGCCTGAATGCGTTTGCACAACAGCCCGCCGGCAAGAGTCAAGAGATCTCAGACGTCGATGGGCAGCCGGTATTGATCAAGCACCTACCCGATTACGAAAAAGTTCAGGTCGGCGCGGTATTCGGCACGGCGAAGGCTGATCTCGAAAAGTCCATCGGCAATCATGGCTCTCTACAGCTACTCGACTTTCCCGCCGGGACTGAATACGTCACCGCGACCTATCCGCAGGGACGCTTGCTGATCGTCGAGTACACGAATCCGCAATCTTCACTCGACGCGGACGCAAAGATACTGCAGTACATCGCGAGTCATCCCGAATCGAGCACGATCTATCGCCGGATCGGGAATTACAACGCGTTCGTGTTCGACGCTTCAGACGCAACCGCGGCGGCCGCATTACTTGATCAGGTAAAGTACGAAAAGACGATCCAGTGGCTGGGTGAAGACCCGTATATTCTGAAACGGCTAGAGCGCTACATGGTGACCACTTCAAGGGACGTCATGATCTCGACGGTGCTCGTAATAGTCGGTGGTCTTGCCGCATCCGTGCTCGCCGGGATCGTTGTCGGATTTATATTTTTCCGAGTGCGCGAGCAGAAACGGGCGCATCGCAGCACCTTCTCCGATGCCGGCGGCCTCACGCGTCTCAATCTCGACGGCCTCTCCGAATAACCTCACGGCAAGGCCGCTGCAAGTTTCTCAATATCTTCTCGATTGTTATAAAAGTGCGGTGAGATTCGAAGCCTGTCGCCGCGCGGGCTGACGATGATGTTCTCGTTCTGAAGCTGTGATGCGATGTCGTTTGAAGTAAGACCATCGAGATGGCGGATGCAGACGATCGCCGATTTCTCGCCTGGCGAACGCGAACTGACGATTTCGTACTTCTTTCCCGCCAACAGCTCGCACAAATAATCGGATAGTTCGTCGAGATACGCCTCGATCCGATCGAGGCCGGTGTCCATTAACAACTTTGCGCTTTGTTCGAGTCCGTAGAACAGCGACGAGCACCCCGTCCCGCTTTCCCAGGCGAGTGCGTTCGGTTTGAAAGGCTGTTCACGATCTTCGAAATCCCACGGAGTTTCGACGCTGATCCAACCGACGAACGAAGGATCGACGCGATCGCGCGCGTCGTCAGAAACATACAAGATCCCACAGCCTTCCGGAGCGCACATCCATTTGTGGCTTGCACCTGAAGCGATGTCGACACCGAGTGCCGGGAGATCGAATCCGCGGGCGCCGAGCGCCTGAATAATATCGACGGCCAACAAGGCGTCGACCGCATGCGCTGCCTTTCCGAGGCGTTCGAGGTCGGCATTGAAGCCGGACGCGTACTGAGTCGCACTGATCGCGACTAAACGTGTGTTCGAATCGATCAGCGAGATGAGCTCTTCAAGGTCGATCCGGCCTTCGCGCTCAGGCGCGAGACGCAGCTCGACGCCGAAGCGATCGCGGACCCGCCGCCACGGATAGAAGTTCGCCGGAAACTCATTCGCAAAGCTTACGATGTTGTCGCCCTGGTTCCAGGTCATTCCAGCGGCGAGGGCTGCGAAACCATCGGACGTGTTGCGCATGAAGGCAATATTCTCGGGAGCAGCGTTCAGCATCGATGCGATCAACGCACGAGCGCGATTCTTCGTCGCGACCCACTCGAGGTAATTCAACGATCCGTTCAGCGAAACGTCATCGAGCTGCGATCGGACGGCTTCGGCCGCCGTTGATGGCATCGGCGAGATCGCCGCGCTGTTCAGATATGTAAATTTCTGCGTTGCCGGAAACAGTCTGCGTATCTCGTTGTTCATCAGAAATAAGCTTTGACAAAGGTGGTGTTCAGGGCTAATTATTAACTTGGTGAATGGCGGCCAACGGCCCTTCACCATGCGTTCATCGAATAAGCCGATTATGTTCGATTTCCGAAAGAAAAACCAATTCGACTTCGGACTCGTTTCGCCTGACGACGACCGCGATATTGAGGTGGTACAACTTCGCCGCGAGTCGCGGCAGGGCATCTGGACGGAGAGCCTGAGGCTTGTGCGCGACATCTTCCTCATCATTGTCGTATTTATTCTGTTCGGCGTATTCGCGGTCCAGCCGGTCGTGGTTGAAGGCACATCAATGCTCCCGCAGCTCAATGACGGAGAGCGTCTTCTGGTCAACAAGCTGGTCTATTACAAGATCCAGGGCGTTAGCTGGGGACATCTCGAACGCGGTGACATCGTCGTATTTTGGTTCCCGAAGGAACCGGACAAGAGTTACGTGAAACGCATTATCGGCTTGCCAGGTGAAGTGGTCGAGGGAAGGAACGGCAAGGTCTTCATCGACGGTCAGGAACTCAACGAGGATTATCTTGATACCGAGCACAACCTTTCGCTGCCGACATTCCACGCGACAAAGGTTGAGGAACATCACTATTTTGTGATGGGCGACAATCGCGACAACTCTTCGGACTCACGCTACTGGGGATTGGTCCCGGAAAAGTACATCTACGGAAAAGCGTTCTTCAGATATTGGAAGCCATCGAACATGGGGTTCCTCGAACACGGCGCATACGATATTAATGAGACGCCGAAGATAAACGACGTCGGGGCGGACCCAGAGTAAGTATCGACTGCGGGTCATCACGAGAGGTGTTGTATTATGGATACATTGATTAATTTTTTCTCGGCGTCTCTGCGTCTTGGCGGTTAAGAATAATGGCGAAAGCGATTTTGGTTCTAGAAGACGGACGCACTTTCAACGGTGCGTCTTTTGGCGCGGACGGTGAAACGTTCGGCGAGATGGTTTTCAACAC
>JBDTSA010000396.1:0-2888 GCA_039931335.1 Acidobacteriota bacterium | reverse complement strand
AGCACTCGCTTCACACGCGATAGGCCACAAGTTCGAATCTTGTAGTCGGCACCAACAGACTCAACACGACGGCGTTCAAAGGAACGTCCGTTTTTCTTTTCTTCTTACACGCCGCCCGCTCACCAACGCCCGCAGAACACAGGTCGCGGTGTGTTCATCCTTTCTGCGAGAAAACTCACGTGTTATGCGAAGTCTTTCGCATCGCCATATACCTTTCGCAAATAAACATTCGGCATTTTCACCGGAACACGACTTTCTTGGAAGGCATGCGCCTTGCGCTAAGCAAGCGCGGAAGACAGCGTCCAGACGGAGGAATTAATGTCTAACATCTTAATACTCGGCGGTGGGTTTGCCGCGATCTCCGCGGCCGAAACGCTTGCGTCAGCGGTCAGCGATGGGCACGAGGTCACTCTCGTCTCAAAGAACCCGGACTTTACTTTCTTTCCGGCGATTGTGCCGATGGTTTTTGGCGATTTCGCACCCGAAGACATCCGATTCGATCTGCGGCCGAAGCTCGCCGAGCGGGGAATCAAGTTTGTCCAGGGTGAAGTCCGGGCGATCAATACCCGGCTCCGGACGGTTGAGGTTTCGAACGATCGAATCGACAGCACATTAACTTTTGACTACCTCGTAATGGCGCTCGGACCCCGGTTTGTCGGAGGCTTGGTTCCCGGCCTGTTCGAACACGCTCATCATCTCGTCACCGTCGACGCGGCGATGAAATTCAAGGAAACGGTTGCGGAGTTCAAGTCGGGATCAATAGTCGTCGGGCTGTGTCCTAACGCGACTCTTCCGGTTCCAGTCTGTGAGTCCGCGGTTGCGCTTGCCGATAGGTTCATGTCCGAGATCGGTCGGGGCGATGTTTCCGTCTCCGTGGTATTCCCCAGCACTTTCGAAAAAGCATTCGCTGGATCAACCCTCATCAGAAATCTGGAAGCTACATTCGAGCGCAAGGGAATACGGCTCGTGTCCGACTTTCCGGTGACGCGCGTGGAACAAGGCGAGATCACTTCAGCATCGGGTGGCTCCCTCAAATACGATTTGCTGATGCTCATTCCACCCTTCGCGAGCCAGCTTTCACTTCGAAACCTCGGGCCCGTAACTGATTTTTCAGGTTTCGCACGTGTAAACGCCTTCATGCAGGTGCCGGGCGCGGAGCGGATCTATGCGGCCGGCGATATCGTATCGCTACCCGGCCCTAAATTCGGTTACATGGCGATTCGTCAGGGGAAAGTGGCTGCCCTCAATATCCTGGCCGAGCTTAAGGGCGAAAAGCCCGCGGTTGAATACAGACACAAGATGGAGTGGGCGCTAGCCGAGAAGTATACGGATCCGGTCTTCTTCCATTACGGATTCTGGGATGACACACTCGACGATTTTGACGAAGACGTGTTGCTTGGGATGGCGAAAGAGATCCGCAGACACTACGGCCCGATCAAGCGAAGTGACGTCGAAGTAGGCTTCACTGCAACCGTCAGATAGCATGGGCAAAATTTCGCGGAGAGCGAGCACCGATTGCGTATTTTCTCACAGCGATGCATAGGTCAACCCTCGTAAATACGGTCGTTTGGTCTGGAATGACCCTTGCAATCTCAATGAGCGGCCGTCCGGCAAAGAACGGCGAATCTACAAATTGCACATAGGAGAAACAACATGCTTGTCAGGATCTATTGGTTGATTTGGGCACTGCTCGGAGTCGTTTCACTTATATTCTTTGCAGCGGGCGAGTTGACGCCGTTGGTCCTCGTCACCCTTGGCTTTTTCGCATTCGGCATGACGTTCATGGGAATGATGGGCGTTCTTCCTACTATAGTTGGACATGCTACGCACCCGGCTCCGGTGAAAGCCGAACCGGCGAGAATTCCCGAGCGGAAAGAAATCCGCGCTGAAGCATTTGGCAGATTGAAATCGGCGTAGGCCTAAACTTTATCTCTCCTTTGCCCGATGCTTCGGCCCGTCATGAGGCACCTATGATCGAAATTCTGGAAATGATAGACAGCGAGATAGAGGATCTCCTGACACATTCGAACTATGGCCATCTCGCTTGTTCGCAGGATGATGTGCCATATGTCGTGCCCATCTATTTTGCATACGACAAGCCGGGGATCTACGTCTACACGACCGTCGGCCTTAAGTCGAAGATCATCGATCAGAATCCGCGGGTTTGTTTGCAGGTTGAGGAATTTGCGGAGACCGGCAACTGGCGAAGTGTCGTCATCATGGGCGAAGCGCACCAAATCGTCGATCGCGCTGAGCGCGAAAACGCGGTCGACCTAATTCGCGTCGCTAATCCCACACTTCTCCCTGCACTCGCGATCAAATGGTCAAACGACTGGATGCGCAAGAACGTCGAGGCCGTTTACAAAATCAAGGTCCGTGAGGCTACCGGCCGGTTTACTTCTGAGGTGAAAATAGCATCTGCGGCGGCACGACCCAACTTCGCTAAACCGCCACAGATCATCTGACTTCTCTTTCTAGTTCTATTTCGATCCCACCTTCTGAATCTCTTCGCGAAGCTTTGTGATCGCAGTGTTTCCCGCGTCGACCTGCTCGAGCCGAGCAAGCGTGCCCGAAGCGCTCGCTTTATCCGATTTCTTTGTATAGGCAACCGTTAGATTCTGAAGCGCCTGGACCTGATTCGGATCGCTGTCGAGGACGCGTTTGAATTCTTGAATCGCTCGGTCGTAGTTCGGCGAATCGCGGAACAAGAACGTCACCCCGAGATCCGTCCGGACATTCAGATCGTCCGGTTTCTTGGTGAGGGCTTTGCTGTATGTCTGCTCTGCATCCTCGTAGCGGCCTGCGTCGAAGTATGAATTTCCGAGATTGACCACGACCTCATAATTGTCAGGCTGCAGCTCGTTGGCTCGTTTCAGGAAATCGATCGC
>JBDTSA010000395.1:0-2901 GCA_039931335.1 Acidobacteriota bacterium | reverse complement strand
CGAGCGCACCATCACGTTCTTCGTTCCTCTCCTTCGCATCGCTCATTCCGATCAGGGCAAAAACGCGATCACCATCGCCCACGATCGCGCGGTATGCGTGTCGTGCCTGATCGTCCTCTTTTCGAATTGTCAGGATCGCCGCGACCTGCGAGAGGGCCGAGATCCGTTCGGCTTCGTCTTTTATTTTTTCGGCGATCTCGATCGCCCGCTCGCCCTTTTCAAAACCCGCGAACTGCGCCGCGATCTGCGTGAACAAACGAAAACGTGCGCGGCTGTCGCGCGTCTCGCGTTCGTGCTGCGATTCGAGGATCGCAAGCGATTCTTCCAGCGACTCGATCGCCTCGTCGCGTTCGTCCTTTCGCCAGAACTCTCGTGCATAGCCAAGCAGACACGAGGCGATCTGCGTTTTGTCCGTTACAAGATCAAGCGCCCGGTCCGCAAGTTCGAGACTTCCCGCGCTCAGAAATCCCTGGGCCGCAAGTGCAAGGAACGCATCGCGATGTATGCCATCGATCGCCTCAGCGGTTGCCTTCGCCTTATCGAAAGTTTCGATCGCCTTGTCATTCCGTCCGGCCTCGATAAATGCACTTCCGATATCGTAATAGGCTCTCGACTTCTCTTCGGATTGTTCGATGTCCCCGGCCTTTTCGAGCGAGCTGTCGAGATACTTCACCGCATCTCCGGCATTTCCCTGCTCGAGGCTTTGCGCCACCATCTCGTGATACGCGGAAACAGCGGCACCGGGAAAACCTATCTCACCGATCGTTCCGAGCGCCGCCGACTCGAGTCCTTTTGCAGCTTGATGGGCGGCGATACCCGCGAGCACGCCATCCGAGTGGTCCATCTTGTCCGAGATCTCATGGGCACGCTCAAACTCACCTCTCGCGGACTGTCGGAGCGCGACGCGCTCGAATCCCTGCGAACGGAGACCCGGATCTTCGACGGTATCGGCGAGCTGCATTGCGTACTCGTCATCCGCCATCTCGGCGCACTTTTCGGCGACGAGGATCAGGAGCCGGTCGCGCGTGTAAGGATCATCAACCGTGTTCGCGAGTTCCGCGGCGAGATCGACATTGTCTTTTTGAAGATAGAGCGGCACGACTGCCGTCATTGCTTCGGCGTGGCCATCAACGCTCGTTATGCGTTCGGCGAGGAACGCAGCGGCAGAGAGCAGATCTGACTCGGCGTCCTGTCTTGAAATGAAGTGTTCCGACATCGTTTAAATTATCGAATCGATGAAGATTTTTGCCGCGGATAGACGCCGATTGCGCTGATCAGAAACCGGCTTAGTGCTTGATCCGCGCTATCCGCGTTCATCCGCGGCAAACAAATCTCTGCGGCTCCAAGACTCCTTATGCGAATGCTCTTCGAAATGATTCCGGCATCCAGTCGTTGAGATCGCGTGCGATCCACGTCGCGCCTGCTGCCCGGAGCTTATCCTCCGACACGGTGTTCGTGACACCGAGTACGGGAAGATCAGCGGCCTTACCGGCCTCGACCCCGGGCGGCGAGTCTTCGATGACAACGCATTCGCTGTGGATCATCGGTAGGTGTCCTTTGCTTGTTCGAGCGAGGTCGAGTTCGCGAAACCCGATGCGGTAGCATTCAGGATCGGGCTTGCACGTCGAGACGTCCTCGGCACTCACGATGACTTCGAAAAAGTCGGTGAGACCGGCTTGTTCGAGTATGTAATCGATCTCCGATCGCCCGGACATGCTGACGATGCCGAGTGAAAACTCACTCGCCATTTTCCTGATAAAGTTTTCGACATTCTCAAATAGTGGAATGCCATCCGCCATGATATCGCGCCACTTTTGGGTTTTGTGCTGGGTTAGTTCGAGGACCTTGTTCGGCCCAGGTGTCTTGCCGACACGCACGTAGGCAGCCTCGACGAAAGCTCGGTCGTCCATGCCGAGACACTCGTAATACTCTTCGTCAGTTAATGCGATATTTTCGGCCGCGAGTATCTCCTGATAGGCCCGCATCTGGATCGGCTCATCGTCGATGATGACACCGTTGAAATCGAGAAGAAGTGCTTTGATCATAGTGTGAAAACGATTGTAGCAAACGCGCTCGACCGGAGCGCAAGCTGACTGGAGCGCAGGCATCCTTGCCTGCAACGCCGCGTCCTTAAGCGGCGTCATGCGTCAATGATCTCGAACGATAATCGTCTGACGTCGCTGTCGCGACGTTTGCAGGCAGGATGCCTGCGCTCCAGTCAAAGTCCGAACATATTTCCCTTACCGAGAATTCCGTTCGGATCGAACGCTCGTTTGAGCTCGGCCATTTCGTTCAGGTATCGCTCGCCCATCATGACATTTAAGTATTTCGCTTTCAGCTTTCCGATTCCGTGCTCGGCCGAAACGCATCCGCCGAGCATCACCGCCTGAGCAACGCACCGCCCGTAAATGTGCCGCGACTGTTCGGCTTCGACTTCATTTTTTGGAAGGAGATTGGCGTGAAGATGGCAGTCGCCGATGTGGCCGAAGATCACGTAATCGATACTGCTTGCGTCGAGCGTGTCCTTATAGAATTTCAGAAAGCCGGGAAACTTTTCATCCGGCACGGCCATGTCGGTTCCGACCTTGCGCTGTTTGTGCTTCGCGATGAACTCATTGACCGCGACGGGAAGAGCGTGGCGAAACTCGCGCATCTTTTCGCGGTCCTGATCGCTCGTCGTGAACCACGAGCGGTCGAGATCGGCATTGTGTCTTTCGAGCAGCAAGTTCCACTGTTCGAACAACTTGTCTTCGTTTTCGGCGGTCGTCTCCTGTTCGAAAAAGATCGCGCCGGCCATGCCGCCCGGCGTTTCGGGAAATCTTTCGGAGATGAATTTGAGCGCCCGGTCGTCGAAGTATTCGAGGAGTGTTGCGTCGAGTGCCGTCATGTCAGAACCGCGAG
>JBDTSA010000394.1:0-2901 GCA_039931335.1 Acidobacteriota bacterium | reverse complement strand
CGCGTGTCCCGCTCCTGAGCGGACCCTGCGGAACCAGAAGGTCAGCTTTGTCGCGTTTTTCCGCAGGCACCTGTCCGGAGCCGCCCATCGGAATATAAGAAAAGCCGCTGACGGTCTGGGGCTTGCCGTCCTGCAAAATAGTGAAGTCCGAAGCCTTCAGTCCGGTAACCTGATTGCCATCTTTATCGGTCACTACGACATCGACTTGAACGAGTTTCGACGTGATCTTTACGACATCCTCATCGTCGACGTCCTGAGCCGACGCTCCAACGCAGAAAACGGCGATACAAAAAAGCGCGCGGAAGATTCTCTTATTCATTTTGTTATAGGCCCCGGCGGCCGCACTTTTTTGCGAGCCGCCGCGAGCATAGAGGAGAGTCGGTCCGACTTCTAAACGTCGAGGTTCTTCACATCGAGCGCGTTATCCTCGATAAACTTCCTTCGAGGCTCGACGTTGTCCCCCATAAGAACGGTGAACAATCCGTCTGTCTCGATCGCGTCTTCGATCCTTACCTGGAGCATTGTGCGCTTTTCAGGATCCATCGTCGTTTCCCAGAGCTGCTCGGGATTCATCTCGCCCAAACCTTTGTATCGCTGAATGGCAAGATCCTTTTTCGCCATCGCGGTGACTCGCTCGAGAAGCTCGGCGCGCGACGCGATATTTTCACTTGTTCCGTTTTCGCCGAGAACAAAAGGTCCTGCGAAATCATTTTCGAGCAATTTCATCAGTTCGATCGATCTGCTGAACTCAACGTGCTGAGCGAGATTCCAATCGATCATCAGCCGTTGGCCGTTCGGGAAGGTTACGATCACTTCCCAGAGGCCGTGCTCCTCGTCGGACATCAGCTCGGTTTTATACCCGGCGGACGCGATCCTGCCTTCGACACGGGCCATCATATCCTGCTGATCAAAGATCTTTCTGATCTTTGCGTTCGTTGTTGAAAGGACGCCTTCCTTCCCGGCAAACGCGTCGATCACCGCTTCGGTCAAACGCATGTCGTTGCTCAGGCGACGGGCCAATCGCTCTGAGTAGGTCTTGAACTCGGTCGTCTGCTCGAGCGCCTTCGAGAGTTTTGCGCCTTCGATCGGTTTCTCGCCGGCCGTTATATGAACGTCGTTCGTCGCGATGCGCATTAGATAACGAAACATCGCCTTTTCGTCTTTTATATACTCTTCCTTTTTGCCCTTCTTCACTTTGTAGAGCGGCGGCTGTGCGATATAGACAAAGCCGTTCTCGAGCAACTCGGGCATCTGCCGGTAAAAGAAGGTCAGTAGCAGCGTGCGAATGTGGCTGCCATCGACGTCGGCGTCTGTCATCAAACAGATCTTGTGATAGCGCAGCTTTGATACATCGAAATCATCTTTGCCGATACCAGTGCCGAGAGCGGTGATGAGAGCCTTGATCTCTCCGTGGCCGAGCATCTTATCGAAGCGCGCTTTTTCGACGTTAAGGATCTTTCCCTTGAGAGGAAGCACAGCTTGGTTCTTTCGGTCGCGTCCCTGCTTTGCCGAGCCGCCTGCCGAATCACCCTCGACGATGTAGATCTCCGACAGCGCCGGATCTTTTTCCTGACAGTCGGCGAGCTTCCCGGGAAGTGTCGAAGTTCCCAACGCGCTCTTACGAACGATTTCACGCGCCTTGCGAGCGGCTTCGCGCGCCCGAGCCGCGTCAACCGCTTTTCCGACGATCTTCTTCGCGACGTTCGGATTCTGTTCGAAGAATTCACCGAGCTTTTCGTTGAGAAACGATTCGACCGGGCCTTTGACGGGCGAGTTGAGTTTGCCCTTCGTCTGTCCCTCAAACTGCGGCTGCGGAATCTTGACGCTGATCACGGCGACAAGCCCTTCTCGCACGTCATCGCCCGAGAGTACGACCTTCGCATTCTTGGTCAATCCCGAACTTTCCGCGTAGTTGTTGATCGTACGCGTGATGGCGCCGCGAAAGCCGGATAAGTGCGTTCCGCCATCGACGGTGTTGATGTTGTTCGCGAATGAAAAGATCTTTTCGTCGTAGCTGTCGTTGTACTGCATCGACACCTCGATCGAAAGGTCGTCGGCGATAAGCTCGAAATAAAGCGGTTCATCGTGCAGCGGACTCTTGTTCTTGTTGAGATGCTTTACGAATTCGGCGATCCCGCCTTTGTAATAAAATTCGTGCGACTTTTCCTCTTCTTCTCGCTCATCCTTGATGAAGATCCGAATGCCTTTATTGAGGAACGCCTTTTCGCGAAGCCTCTCGGAAAGTTTTTCAAAGCTGTAGATCGTGGTTTCGAAAATGCTCGAATCGGGTCTGAATGTGATCTTCGTCCCGCGCTTTGTGGTGGTACCGGTTTGCTTCAGCGGCGCTACCGGTATGCCGGCCTCGAATTCCATCTCATGCGTTTGCCCGTCGCGCCATATCTCGAGCCTGAGGTATTCGCTCAAAAAGTTAACGCAGCTTACTCCAACGCCGTGCAACCCGCCGGAAACCTTATAAGAGTTTGAATCGAACTTGCCACCCGCGTGAAGGACCGTCATGACGACCTCGGCAGCCGAACGCTTCTCCTGCTTATGCATGTCGGTCGGAATGCCGCGGCCGTTGTCGACAACGGTGACCGAGTTGTCCATGTGGATGGTCACTTCGATCGTGTCGCAATAGCCGGCAAGGGCTTCGTCAACCGAATTATCTACAACCTCGTAAACCAAGTGGTGCAAACCGATGTCACCCGTCGAGCCGATGTACATCGCCGGGCGTTTGCGCACAGCATCGCGTCCTTCGAGGACCGTGATCGAATCTGCACTATATTCTGTCTTTGCTTTAGCCAATTTATAACCCCTGTTTAATACCTTAAACTTCCAAATTCATTAAAATTTTGGTCGGAAAATACCTGTCTGAATGATGTGTCCGAGTGGTGAGAAAAG
>JBDTSA010000393.1:0-2907 GCA_039931335.1 Acidobacteriota bacterium | reverse complement strand
ATTCTGTCGACGTCCGGGCGCTCAGGACTTGTTGCCGACCGCTGACTGCTGACTGCGTTCTATCAACGGCTGAGAATTCTTAAGGACTTTTTCGTAGAAGGAAATGTACTGCGGAATTATCTTGTCCGATCCATATCGTTGTAACCCAAGCTCGCGTCCTTTCTCACCGAACGCACGACGCAGATCTTCGTCGCCGAGCAAACGAAGCGCATCCTGGCTCATTTTTTCGACATCGCCGACGTCGCTGAGATAGCCGGTCTCACCTTCGGACACGACCTCCGGAATTCCACCGATTCGCGTCGCGATGACCGGAACCTCGCATGCCTGCGCCTCAAGCGCCGCGAGTCCGAACGATTCAAGTTCGGACGGCAGAAGGAAGACGTCCGCGACACCGAGATAGTCAGCGATGTTCTCCTGCTTTCCGACAAACGTGACATTGTCCGAGACGTTCAAAGTTTCACCGCGATAAGCGACAGCTGACCGCTCCGGGCCGTCGCCTACCATCACGAGCCGGGCATTCACGCCTTTTTGCCGGACCTTCGCCAGTATCTCGACGCAATCGGTCGGGCGTTTTACCGCGCGAAAATTTGAAACGTGAACAAGCAGTCTTTCGCCGTTTGGCGCGAGCTCGTCGCGCAGCTGAGATGCAGGCTGGCGTTTGTAGTGACATCCGCAGATGAAATTCGGAATGACCTCGATCTCGTCAAAGTCGAACGTCTCGATCGTCGCCTGCTTTAGAAATTTCGAAACCGCCGTCACGCCGTCCGATTGCTGCAAGCCGTAGCGCGTAATCGGCAAGTAAGATCTGTCTGCTCCGACGAGCGTGATGTCGGTCCCGTGCAGCGTCGTGATCACCGGGACATATCTTTTCTGTTTGATCGACTCACGGGCGAGGATCGCGCTGATCGAGTGCGGGATCGCGTAATGGACATGCAGCAGGTCGAGTTTCTCAGCCCGCGCGACGGTCGCCATCTTTGTCGCGAGTGCAAGATCGTACGGCTGATGCTCGAACAGCGGATACGACATCATCTCGACTTCATGGAAATGAATTCGGTCGTTTAGCTCGGTCAGGCGCGTCGGCAGTACAGACGATATGAAATGCACATTGTGCCCGCGTTCCGCCAAGTCGCGGCCAAGCTCGGAGCCGACGATTCCGCTCCCGCCGTATGTTGGATAAACCGTAATGCCGATATTCATTAAGTGAATAGTAAATAGTGAATAGTGAATAGTAAAGGCGAGTTCAGAACCTCATATCGGCCAGATTCGGCGGGTCAATCCACAACTTCCTTTAAGATCGCGTCGTCAGGATCAACGACTATTGTTTGAGGAACCGCGCTTCGGATCCTCACTATCGTTTCCTTATCTTTCGGCGTAATGGCAACGCGGCGTTTTCCCGCCTTTGTCTTAATCTCGAGCGTTACCGGCTGCAGAAATGCTTCGTCAACCTGTGTTTGGCGAAGGGTGAGCTCGATCATGCCGTTGCCCGCCGCACGCCACTTCACCTCATAAACCGGATGGCCGGCTTTATAGATCCATCGATCGAAAAAGTTTCTCAGATCCCGTCCCGAAGCTTTTTCCATCGCCGCCCGCAGATCCTCCGTACTGGCAACTCCGTCTTTATGCCGATTGTAATAGTCCCGGAGCCCACCGAAAAATACTCTATCTCCGACTATTCCTCTTAGCATGTGAAGAACCCAACCGCCCTTTTCATAATTGTTCGGATTTAATAGGTCGAACAACTTTTCCGTCTGTGTATCGTGAACCGGCGCGCGTCGTGTCTTTTCATAAGCAAGATACGATCGCGCCTTTTCGCTCATATATTCCTTAAATCTGCCCGGACCTTCCTGTCGTTCCAAAAACAAGCCGGCGAAGTACGTCGCGAAACCCTCGCTCAACCAGAGGTCCGACCATGTACTTTCGGTTACCGAATCACCGAACCACTGATGCGCGATCTCATGGGCATCCACCTCGACCATCGAGTTTGGAATGCCGTACCGTTTGCTGCGATCCGCCACGGCGTCGAAGTTGCGAAAATAATTTGGCGAAAAAACGATCGTGTTTGCGTTTTCCATTCCGCCGAACTTCGTCGCTCCGACTATCAATGCAAGCTTTTTATACGGGTAAGGGGCGACAAGATTACTGAAGGTCAGAACCGAAGGAGCGGCAGCAGCGAACCCGCGTTCGGCGTAACGCCCATCCGACTGCGGAACGTAATAAGTTATCGGAACCGGCGACGCGGACTTGAGCTTTCCGCTCGCAAAGCGCCCAACCGCGACGACCATGTTGTAAGGCGAGACCGGGCGCGGTTCGCTGAATACCCATGTGGTCGTTGAATTGGGGTTGGATCTTTTTGAGAGCGGTGAACCGTTCGCGACGGCTTCATATTCGGATGGGGCGGTTACCGTAAAAGTCACGCTCGCCTTTGCCGACGGGTGATCGAGACAAGGGATCCAGTGATGGACCCGGTCGGCCCAGTTGTCGCCGATCGCAGATGGAAAGCCGTCCTTGTCCTTCGATAGGATCAAACCGTCTTTCGGAACGCCCGAATAATTCACCGAGATCCGCAGGCTCTGATTCAGACGCGCCGGTGCTTCCAAAAATACATCAAGCTTTTCATCATGCTGCGCAAACCTTGCGGAGCGGCCGTCAACCCTCACAGCGGAAACCTGCATCGATCCGAAGTCGAGATCGACCATCGCGACGTGGCCCTTCCTCGCCCTCACGTCGATCGTTGTTGTCGCCGAAGTGACCTGCGACAGATCCCGGTCGAAATTAATTACGACGTCGAAATGCGTCGGCTGCCACGATTCGATGACGCGTTCTTTTCGCTGAGCGATCAAGCTCGAGAAAAGCAGGCATCCGAGAATCGCAGCAAATATTGATCGTCTAACCGCTATCCGCGGCGTC
>JBDTSA010000392.1:0-2922 GCA_039931335.1 Acidobacteriota bacterium | reverse complement strand
TCGTGATCTCGAGCGCCTCTTCGAACTCAAGCGGCGGAAGGATCGTCGGCAGTCGTTTCGCGAGCATCGTCTTGCCCGATCCGGGCGGACCGACGAACAGAATGTTGTGCCCCCCGGCACTTGCGACTTCGAGCGCACGTTTCGCTGTCGCCTGGCCACGCACTTCGGAGAAATCGAACCGATGGTTTACGCCTTGCTGCTTGAACTCCGCAATATCCAGCTTTAATGGCGGCACTCTCGTTTGATCACCCGCTCCGATCTCCTGAGCAAGCATTGCCGCCTCACGAAGGTCGCGTACGGGATAGACATCGATGCCCTGAACGACGCCCGCCTCGGTCGCGTTCTCTTCCGGCAACAGCAGATGTTTGATCCCCATTTCCCTCGCGGTCAGTGCGATTGAGAGCGCTCCGCGCACGGCACGGATACGTCCGTCGAGTGAGAGCTCACCGACACTGAGTACGTTAGTGAGACTCTCGAGCCTTCCGAGATCACCGTTTGCACCGAGGATGCCGAGTGCGATCGGAAGATCGAAGCTTGCACCTTCTTTGCGAACATCCGCCGGTGCGAGGTTTACAGTTGTCTTATGAAACGGGAAGAAGTAACGACTGTTGGTGATCGCTGCCCGGATGCGTTCGCGTGATTCGCGGATCGCGGTATCGGGAAGGCCGACGATGGTGAAGGGCGGAGCGCCTTCCGTCTCCTTCGCAACAGGCTGAAGGTTCACCTCGATATCGACGATGAGAGCGTCAATACCATACACTGCTGCCGACTGGGAGAGGAAGAGCATATAGATTGAATTTTTCCAAATTGTATATCATCTTGATACGAAATGAAAAGTGGATTCGAACCGCAGGACGCGAACTTTGAGAGTCGCGTTCGAGAGAACTTTACCCGGCAGCGGGTGATGCATCTGATCGGAGCCGAGCTGACGACGGTCGAGCCCGGGCTCGTCGAGATCGCGATCCCGGTGCGCGAAGATCTGACGCAGCAGGATGGCTTCGTGCATGCCGGCATCCTCACGACGATCCTCGACAGCGCATGCGGATATGCGGCGTTCACGCTGATGCCCGCGAACTCTTCGGTGCTGAGTGTCGAATTCAAGGTCAACCTCCTCGCTCCGGCGACAGGCGACTTGATCAGGGCTCACGCGGCGGTCAAACGGTTCGGACGAACACTCACCGTATGCACCGCCGATGCCTTCGCCGACGGACAGATTTGCGCGACGATGCTCGCGACGATGATCTGCAGAATGAACGGAGCGAAACTCAACAAGAATTGAAAACGTTACGGCCCGTTAGTTGATCTATCGCCATAACTTTTAAGCACTATCAACTGCTTAATCCTTTGAAATTAGCCGTTTACAGTCGCGGCTGAGTGCGCTAGGATGCATGGTCTGTAGGGCCGTCTTATGAAAGCAAGCACGATAACTTTTGAGATCCCGGAAGCGCGTCTGGAACCGTTGGTCGATGAGCTACGCGAATCCATTAAGGCCGATTGTGGTACCGAGTACTCTGAATCGGCGATCCGAAGCTCAGTGGTCGACTGGCTCGGCTCGCGGCTGGACGTGTTATTCGAAGACGCGGTTGAACGGCTGACGTCCCCGTCGTACGACGATGCAAGAGACTTCGCGCGGATGCTCGACGAGAAGCAAGGCGTTTCGGTCGCGGAGGCTCCCGCATCAGTGGAATCAGAGGCCGAAGCAACTGTCTTTACGGGATATCGGGCGTTCTCGCTGGAAAAAATGGCGGCGATGGTGTCATTTCTCTCGAATCGAACATCGGATCTTTATAAAACCAAGCTCAACAAGCTGCTCTTTTACGCCGACTTTGCCAATTACTATCTTCACGGGTCGTCGATCTCCGGTTCACGGTACGTACACCTTCCGTATGGCCCGGTTCCCGACAGCTATGAAGAGACGCTCGAGACCTTAAATCACTACGGCGTAATTGATATTGCGAGGCAGAACTCGGCAGATCTGGTACGTGCGGGTGAGAATTCCGCGACGGATTTCCTGAGTGCGGACGAAGCCCGCACGCTAGACTGGGTTTTAGATACCTTTGGGGGGATGTCAGCCAGCCAGCTTACCGAGATCTCCCACCGGGAAAGGGCGTATAAAAACACGCGGGCCGGTGAGGAAATAGCTTATGAATACGCAAAATTCATGTCTAAACTGCCTCCGAAAATAAGTTAATAATCGCCACCAAAAAGTTATTGACTTTGCCCCCCGGCGTCGGTTAAGATTGACCCACTAAAAACGTTTTTTAGTAGCCCAAAAAGGGGACGGGTTGCCCGTTTCCCGGCCTATTAATCGCTCTTTCGTGAAATCCGGTCCGGAAATTAGCGTTTGAGAACAACGATTGGTGGGGACACTCGTGAAGGTCATGTCGGCGCAATGCTCTTGACTTGAAATAGGGTAGAAATAAGATGAAATTGGCCCGCTGCCTTAACCGGTTGCGGGCCTTTTTCTTTTTCTCTTTTTCATTGCGAAATTTCCGCCAAACTCCGGATGAATTTCGTCTCCGAAAATTCCCTGCAAGTTTTTTGCGGCCGGCCGTTCATCCGCGGTGATCAATCAGCAGTAGATTGCTGCAGTTGCCGAAAGGCGGTTGTAAGGATGGACTGTGCACTGATCACCGGGTATGAATTGCGGGGTCGAAATGCAGGCTGCTTCGGCTGAAAGAACCGCGAGTTTGCAGCCGGTTACTCCATCGCCCTTAAGGATGGCTCTGACCAATACAATGAACATCAGAACAATGAGAAGATCATCCCGATTTGGGATTTTGCATTTTGGATTTTGGATCATTCTAACAACGACATTGATCGGGGCATCGGCATGTAGTGGAACACCGGAGGTCAAGCCTCCGGCGTCGCCAAGCCCAAGCCCCGCGGCGTCGACAAGTCCAGCGACTTCGCCGGCCGCTT
>JBDTSA010000391.1:0-2926 GCA_039931335.1 Acidobacteriota bacterium | reverse complement strand
GCGGTGCCGTGACGCATACTACGCATGCATTAGCCAAGGCTTCGGAGCTGGCCGCGAACGGACAACTGTGAGTTATGAACTGTGAACGGTGAGTTGTGAACGGTGAGTTGTGAACTGTGAACTGTGAACGGCGAGTGGAAGAAATAAATTTCTTCTCATTCACAACTCACCATTCACCATTCACCATTCACCATTCACCGTTCACCGTTCAAAGTTCACACCTGTTCTGTGGCTATCCACACCTAACCTCCGTGCATAGTGTCGTTCATCACGGCGCTCACTTCCTATAGATTGCTATCGTCGGTTAAGGAAGGGCGACAAAAAAAAATGAACGGAGAAAAGAACAGCATTCTATTTAATATCGGAACGTCATTAGCGCTCGGCATGATCATCTCGTCGATGGTGCTCGGGTGGACGTACAGCCGGACGAAAAAAGGCGACGAGGCGATCACGGTGACCGGATCCGCTAAGCGTCGGATCACATCCGATCTGGTTGTCTGGAGCGCCGGTGTCTCGGCACAGGCGACCGGACTATCCGAAGCATACAAACAACTTTCCGAAAGCACGCCGCGGATCAAGGAGTACCTGATCAGCAAAGGCATCCCCGAAAACCAGATGACGGTCTCGTCGATCACGACGACCCAACTGAAAGGCCGGGACAGCGATGGCAATGAGACAACGGAGATCACCGGCTACTCGCTGTCGCAAAGTATCGAGGTGCGCTCGACCGACGTCGCGAAGATCGGACAGATCGCCCGCGAGACGACCGAACTCATAAACAAGGGAATTCTCGTTGAATCTTCGGCACCGAGGTACTACTACACGCAGATCGGCGATCTGAAGATCGAGATGCTCGGCGAAGCGGCGAAGGATGCGAAGGAACGAGCTGAACGAATTGCGCAGAGTACTGGGAATTCGATCGGTGCGGTTCGCTCGGCGAAGATGGGCGTCCTGCAGATCACGGCGGCAGATTCGACGGATGTATCCGATTACGGCGTGTATGACACATCGACGATCGAGAAGGACATGACTGCGGTCGTCAATGTGAGCTTTGCGGTTGATTAGCACCGGAACGCAAACCTAAGTTGCGGCACGTCTTGCGGACGTAAAGAGATCTAGCCGCGGATGTGCGCGGATCAAGAATTAATCTACTTCTTCTGATCCGCGTACTCCGCGCAAATCCGCGGCTAAAAGATTTTTCTCTTCCTAAAGTTTGGAATATCAATCGGCTATCGGCTAATTCAGGCTTGTTCTGATCCGCGTACTCCCCGCAGATCCGCGGCTAAAATAGATCTCATCATTCCCCGGGATTTGATTTTTGTCACAAACGAAACCCAAGGTAGAGAGCAAACGCAGATTTGTCGCTGAAAGCGCCGAACAATCCACCGCGGCCTTTGTGCGTCGCCTTCAGCGACGGATGTCAATAAAACAGCAAACCTAGGGTTTCGCCTTGCGGCTTCCACCCTAGGCTTCAATGTGCGTCGCCTTTGGCGACCGTCTGAAATTAAAAAGACCGTCTTTTCAGACCGCCTCTTTTTTCTTCACTTCTCACTTTTCAAAATCGCGATCGCCTTATCTGCTAGCTTGAACAGGTGCGGATGCGATCGGTTGCCGTTCGTCAGGATCGCGAACCCGAGACGCCGCGTGCGATTTCCGAGCAGGAACGCCGTGTATCCCGGAACGCTTCCGCTGTGTGCAAAATATTTCTCACCGCCGCGGTCCTCGGTCCACCACGTCAAACCAAAATTCGCTTCGCTCCCACCCCAGATCTTTTCGACCGGGCCTTTAAATTTTTCAAATTGCGGCCGCAGCATTTCGGCGTGCGTCGCTTCGGAAATGATCTGCTTGCCTTTGTATGTGCCGCCGTTCAGATTCGTTATCAGCCATCGAGCCTGATCGTCGATCGTCCCGTATACCAGACCCGCCGGCCAGACTGTCGCCCGAAGCTTCATGAACGCCTTCTGCTCGCCGGTCTTTTCGTCCGGCACGTATGGAAACGCCATCCGCTCGTCCATATCGGGCCGCGGATTGAACTCGGTATCTTTCATCTCAAGCGGCTGAAAGATATTGTCGCGGATGTACTTCTTGAAAGGCTGTCCCGAGATCTTCTCGACGAGATAGCCGATCAGCGAGTAGCCCATATTCGAATAAACTTCTTTCTCGAGCGGCGGGCCCTCGACGCGTAGAGACGACCGAATATAATCTTCGAGCTTTGGCGGCACAGCGTCCTCCCACAGGGGAAACGGCCCGAAGTCGCCGGGCATCCCGGACGTGTGTGTCAGTACATGACGGAACGTGACCGGATTTTTCGGATCTTCGCCCTTGATCTTTATGTCGCCGAGATATTGATTCACAGGATCGTCGAGCTTGAACTTCCCTTTCTCCATCAACTGCAGCAGCGCCATCGTCGACATCGCTTTGAACGTCGAGCCGATCAGGTAAACAGAATCCAGTTGCGCCGGTGTTTTCGCCCAGAGATTCGTATAGCCATACGCCTTCTCCCAGACGATCGCGTCGCCGTCGACAAGCGCGATCGTGCACGACGGGATCTTCGCCGTCTGCATCACGCTTTTGATATCAGGTTCGAGTGCCGCGGTAATCCGATCAGCACGCGAAACCGTTTGAGCCGACGCCGCGCACGCGAGCAGTAAAAAGACGAAACAATACTTCAAACGATCTAACATTTATCCTCCGGAAAAAGCTCCCCTGCTTGTTTAGGAGGGGTGTCCGCGTTTCGCGAACGGGGTGGTAGTTAAGATAGAATCAGATTCTCCCATGAATCGAATTAAACCTAACCATCCTATGGCCAGGCCGATTCGCAACGATCGGCCGAATACGCGTCCATATCTGCAAACCTTCCGGACCAAACTCAGGAAGAATCTTACGCCGGCTGAGGCATCTCTCTGGAAATCTCTACAAAGACCCC
>JBDTSA010000390.1:0-2930 GCA_039931335.1 Acidobacteriota bacterium | reverse complement strand
GCAGACAGCAAGCCGACGATCACGATCGCCGAAAAAGACGGCGGCAATTAGTTTCTAATATTTTCAGGAGAATTTTTTTTGATGTCAGAAGAAGCAGTACAAGCGGCCGAGCAGGCACCGGTAGAGACAGAGGACGTTCATTACCAGGCAGTTGAAAAAGAAGGCGTGGTGACCGCGATCTGGGAAATGCAGGGCCAGAAGCACATCCGGACGATCGATCCGCGATCGAACGAAGGCAAACAGATTCTCGCGTTGTTCGAAACGGCCGCTTAGCAGATCAGACAAAGATCACACGAAACCGGGGTGAGGAGACTCAGTCGGTTTCGTGTATTTTTGTGTTTGCTAGCCGCAGGCGGGAAGGAGCCGCATGATCCGATGCGTTTCGCGCTTCATTCTCCGGCCATCGAATTCGGTAACTTGCCGCGCCCCATTTCCCGCTGACGTGAGAAAGATATCGTCGGCAATACTCAGTTCTTCGAGTCGAGCCTCGGTCTCCGTACATTCAACACTTTCGATCACGAATTCTCTTGTCGTGCCGGCCACACACCGGGTATTAAGCGAAGGCGTAAACAACTTTCCACCCTTGACCCAAAATATGTTCGCCATACAGGCGGATGCGATCTCACCCCGCTCGTTTAGCTGGATCGATTCATCGAACCCACGCCCTGTAGCTTCATCGAGCGCGAGGATCTTCTCGAGGTAATTACACGATTTCACACCCGCGAGCGGTGACGTAGAGTTTATACGAAACGGCGAAACCGTTAGCGAGAACTCTTCCACTCGCGGTCGCAGATCTGCCGTCATGATCGTCAAACTCGTCGGACGCTTCGATCCGTGCCGCCAAAGCGCACCCGCGGATTCATCGAAAAAGGTAATACGCGCCCGGCCATTATGCACCGCGTTTGCGAGTAATAATTCGTCGAGGCCACTTCGTGTTTGATTTTCTGGGAATATGGTTAGATCGAGCGCGAGCCGTTCGGCATTTTCTTCGAGCCGTCTCCAGTGCTTCTCCCAAAGGAACGGTTTGCCATCATATATCGCGACCGTTGTGAAAATGCCTTTGCCGTAAAGCGCTGCTGATGAAAGCGCGGAAATCTTCGGCTCGGAAGCGGTTCGCGATCCGGAATTGAAGAAAACGGATTCGTGCATTCTATGCATCCGTCCGTAAATCTTCGTTCTCCCTCGACTCGATGCGGCCCTTGCGGTCGTTACAAAATTCCGTCACAAGCTCAACGAAAATTTCGCTCTTTTCTTCCTGCGGAACATGGCCGCAGTTTTTTAGAACGACCAATCGCGAGTTCAAAATCGAATCGTGAAGTTTGTGTCCGTCATCGACCGGAATCACCTTGTCGTCCTCGCCCCAGACGATAAGCGTTGGCTGATTGATGAGATGCGCATCCTGCTCGATGCGGTTCGCTCTCCACGCGCGGGATGTCGCGAGCAGCGAATGATGCGCGTCCGCCGCCATGAGCGGGCGAAGTATCGACTCTACCCGGTCATCCGTGATCAGTGCATGATTCGCCGGAGCGAGTGTCCCGCGCATTCGATAGCGCTGGAAGGCGCGCGAATCGACAAGGAACGGCGTCAGCGCCTCGCCAATCCCGGGAATCGCCGCGAGCTTGAGGATCAGGTGATTTTTCAGATTGTCGTTGCAAACCGTGTCGACGAGAACGAGCTTTGCGACGCGTTCCGGATAGTCGAGCGCCAACGTCGCGGCAACTGCTCCACCATAGGAGCTCCCGGCGATGATCGCCTGGCCAGCGCCGATCCGGTTCATGAACCGCGCGATCATCCGTGCTTGTGATGTGATCGAGTAATCGAACCACGAAGGCTTTTCGGAATATCCGAAACCGAGCAGATCGACTGCGACAACGTGAAATCCGGCATCGGCAAACATCGGAGCCACAGTCTTCCAGACATAAAGCGAAGCCGTATAGCCGTGGATCAAAAGTATCGTCGGCCTCGACGCGTCACCGAATTCCTGAAAATGTATGCGTGCTCCATCGACGCTGGCGAAATGAGAATTCTCCGCATGCGGGATCAGCGGAGCGACGTCATCCCAAGCTACGCTCTTCGCCCGGGTCAACATTTTCACAGCGACGGCCGCACCCACCGCACCCCCAAATGCCAATGCAAGATTTCGCTTTTTCATATCGACAGAATCATTCTAGATCAAAACCACTTTCGGGCGAATCGTTTTCTCGTCATCGTCATAGATTCCGACGGCGACGAGGTCTCCTTCGCCCGAGGTCATGCGGACGTGCTCGCCTGCCTCGAACCGATTTCCGTCGACATGCGTCGAGAGACCGCTCCTTGTCTTTTCGACGCGATCCGCGGTGAGTTGGAATTCGGCGAGGTGAGATACGGCCAGATCGATGGACAGCAGGTCGGGCGCAGTCGAGGATTCCAGATCTTCAAGGCTCGCGCTTTCGCCAAGGCCGAACTGTCCGGCTTTCGTGCGTCGAAGATCCGTCAGATGCGCTCCCACGCCAAGCTCCCGCCCTATATCTTCCGCGAGAGTTCTGATGTACGTCCCGGCCGAACAGACGACCCGCATCCGGATTGCTGATTGCGGTTCGCGGATTTCGGCTGTCAGCAATTCGAGCTCGTGGATGACAACTTTGACCGGTTTTCTGTCAACCTCGATACCCTGGCGCGCCAGCTCGTATAGCTTTTTCCCCTCTATCTTCTTAGCGGAATACATCGGCGGCGTCTGCAGGATCTCACCTCGAAACTTTGCCAACAGGTCGTCCCATGTGACGAGCTTCAGCTTCCCTGCAATCTCTTCAATCCGCAATCCGCAATCCGCGGTCCGCGATCCTGTACGATCGCCCGTGTCGGTCTCAAATCCGAACTGAACATCGGCGACGTATTCTTTTTTGTCTTTATCAAGAAACTGCGCCAGCCGCGTCGCTTTCCCGACAAGTATC
>JBDTSA010000389.1:0-2952 GCA_039931335.1 Acidobacteriota bacterium | reverse complement strand
TTCAAATCCCTTGTACCGAAGGATACTGCGCCATAACCACTTTGCCACTGAAGCGCACTCTATAGTTTTTTTTGAATCTAACCACGCCGTAAACGGCGTGGCTACGCTGGAACGAAAGCGAGCCATCGGAGGTCGTATGTCTTGATAGTTCAAGGTACATTGTCGAAAGACGGATGTCATAAACTATTCTAAATTCTTCCAAACCTATCGATACAATACCGTGCACGTTTCGCTAACTCGCTTCGGGCTAGGAATTGTGCTTATATTTTCTCGGACAACTTACGTACTTACATGAAATCAATCCTTTGCCTTTTCGCTCTTCTCCTTCCTTCAACGGCTGTGGCAGCAGAACCCTCAATCTGGACGGTCGGCTCGCGCGCCGACGTTTTAAGGGGTGACTCACGCGGCGTTTCGATCGACGCTAACGGCTCGATCACACTGGCGCCAACGGTGACCGAGGTTTATAAAACCGAGCAGCCGTACATTTGGTCGAGCACCATCGATGCGAATGCCAACGTTTTCCTCGGAACTGGCAGCGACGGGCGCATATACAAGGTTTCGTCCAACGGGTCGGGGTCGATGTTCGCCGATCTGAGCGAGCTCAATGTCACTGCACTCGTGATCGGACGAGGCGGCGAGATATTCGCTGCGACTTCACCCGATGGAAAGGTCTATCGGATCGACTCCGCCGGAAAGGCTGACGTCTATTTCGAACCGAAAGAAAAATATATATGGTCGCTTGCGGTGATGAATGACGGCAGTCTCGCAGTCGGCACCGGCGAAGGCGGAAAGATCTACCGCGTGCGGTCTGCAAATGCGACTCCCGATGCTTCGCTTCTTTTCGATACGAGCGAGACACACATTATTTCCCTCGCCGTCGATAAGCAAGGAAACCTTTACGCCGGCACCGATTCGAACGGACTGGTCATGCGATTCGGCGCCGACGGCAAACCGTTTGGCCTTCTTGATTCGCCGCTCCGCGAGATCCATGAAATTACGATCGGCCCGGACGGATCAGCGTACGTTCTCGCGCTAGGCGAATCGGCTTCGGTCACGACACCGACATCCGCACCGGCGCCGACAGTGACACCCGAAGTGAAAATCGTCTCCGCCGACAAACCTAATCCGATGGCTCCGCCGACTCCGGAAAAAAGCCGCTATGACCTGACGGGTGCAAAATCGGCCGTCTACCGAATCTTGCCGGACGGCGGCAGCGACATCATCTGGACTTCGCCAAGCGTCACGGCATTTTCGATCTACGCACATCAAACGGGCAACGGCGTGCTGCTTGGAACTTCGGACAAGGGACGGATCTACAACATCACCAACGCCGGCCGCGAGACACTGGTGCTGCAGTCTGACACTAATCAGATCTCCACCATCCGGAGTCAAGGTACGAATCTCTACGCGACATCGAGTAACCAGGGCCGGCTGTTCAAGATCGGAACCGGCACGGTTGCCGAAGGGAGTTACGAATCGGCAGTGTTCGATGCAAAGACGGCCGCGACCTGGGGAAGGATATGGTGGCAATCCGCCGGCAATGTTCAGATCCAAACCCGCAGCGGAAATACTGAGAAGGCGGACGAGACCTGGAGCGGGTGGAGCAGCGTCAACACGGAGACCCGCAGCGGACAGATCGCGAGCCCGAAGGCTCGATACCTGCAGTGGCGTGCGGTTCTGAGATCGGGAGCAAATACGGTTTTGAACGAAGTGAGTGTCGCGTTTCTTGCCCGCAATATCGCGCCGGAGATTTTGTGGATCGCAATACTTCCCACGAATGTCGGGCTGATCGCGAACCCGCCGATCCAGATCGATCCGAATATCGAGCTGTCGGGTCTCGATCCCGCGACGTTTGGTGTACCGAACGCGTCGGTGCCGCCGCGACGTGTCTACCTGCGGGGAGCACGCTCGTTTCAGTGGATGGCCGAAGATCGAAACGGCGATCAACTCGTCTACGATATTTTTTATAAAGAGGCCGGCGATTCAAATTACAAATCGCTGCGTGAGAACGTCGTGGAAAATTTCTTATCGCTCGACGGCCAGACGCTCGCCGACGGACGCTACACACTTCGCATCGTCGCCAAGGACCTGCCGGAGAATCCGCCGGGCCGTTCGCTGACGGGTGAGCGGATCAGCGAGCCGTTCGATATCGACAACACGCAGCCCACCGTCACCGCGTCCGGGGCACCGCAGCTCACATCGACCGGGGCACGCGTTGTCTTTCTCGCATCCGACAAATCCAGTTATCTGACGAGTGCGGAATACAGCATCAACGGCGGGGAATGGATGACGGTATATGCGGACGATGGAATCTCCGACGGACCCGACGAACGTTTCACGATCGATATCCCGTTAACGACGGCGGGCGAATACTCGGTGACGCTTCGAGTTTTTGATTCGCAGGGTAACGCGGGGAACGCTCGGGTTGTTGTGCGGAAATAACCATTAACTGTTAAGCGTAAGCTGTGAGTTCGAAACGACGTTAAGCAGGTCTTCGAGACCCTAAATGGTTCCCAAAAGCTCCGCTCCTTGTTTAGGAGGGGTGGCAGGCGCTTCGGCTGACGGGGTGGTAGTTCAGACAAAAATCAGATTCTCCCATGGATCGGGTCAAACCAAATCATCCGCTTGCGAGACCGATTCGCAGCGATCGCCCGCATACGCGTCCATATCTGCAAACCTTCCGGACCGAACTGCGGAAGAATCTGACGCCTGCTGAAGCGTCCCTTTGGAAGTATTTACAAAGATCTCACCTCGATGGTAGAAAGTTTCGAAGGCAACACAGTATTGATGACTACATCCTCGACTTCTATTGTCCGGCGGAGCGGCTCGCCGTCGAGCTGGACGGTGAGGTCCACAGAAGTGTCCGAGCAGCATTGTACGATCACGAGCGAAGGGTTTTCCTGAGTTGTTACGGCGTCAGAATCATTCGATTCGAAAACTTTCTTGTATTTG
>JBDTSA010000388.1:0-2963 GCA_039931335.1 Acidobacteriota bacterium | reverse complement strand
GTTGTGCCATCGTAAATAATGCAAGTTCGTGATTGTTGGCCGTTGTATAATCCAGGAAACGGCCCGTTTCCAAAAGAGCTAATTTAGCCTAAATACGCATCGAGGGCAAATATGAAGAGCGCCGGGCGAGAACGTTGCATGACTTTCGGTAGCCAATCTTTTTCTGCTGCGGCGGGAACTTTTCGTGGAACAAGGTGTCTAAGTAGCCGTTCGCGAAAAACGGCGAACCGCAAAATGTTAGTTCTCTCCGGATGGGAGAAAGGCAAGCGCACGAGATGATCTTCGGAAAGTCAATCGCTTTTGACGAGGAAGATATTGGAAAGGTCGCCGTGGCGGTCGGTTCTCCTACTGCGTTTTTACCTGCTGATTCTGATTTTGTAGACCGCCTCCGGAATGGTGATTCCGACGCGTTTGACACTTTGATAACCAGGTACTCGGGCGACATCTATTCGCTGCTTTATCGAATGACCGGAGACCCGGAAGAGGCACGCGATCTAACCCAGGAGACTTTCCTCAGCGCCTTGAAAGCGATCAAGTCGTTCCGCGGCGATGCCGAATTGAAAACATGGCTCTTTCGCATTGCGCTGAACCATTCTCGAAACAGATTTCGATGGTGGAAGCGTCGGAAACGAAACGAGACCATCTCACTCGACAAGCCGATCGGCGAAGGAACTGCGACAGTCTCAGACACGATCGCTGACGACTGTGAAAGTCCGGAGCAGGCCGTCTTGAGACTGGAGCGTCGCGAGCGATTGATGAAAGCGCTTTCGGCCCTGCCGGAGATATTTCGCGAAACGATTGTGCTCTGCGATATCGAGGGGCTCGGTTACGAGGAAACGGCTCGGAGTTTGAACATTAATCTCGGAACGGTGAAGTCCCGATTAGCCAGGGGACGTGAGCTGCTGAGAAAACGACTGAGCGATTTTTGAAAATTGAGCGGATGATTGACTCGCCCCGGTTTTATCTTTGAAGACAAAACTATCGGTGCCAAACGAGGTCGAAGAGGACGAGTGAAGTTCATTCAGTTCGCGGCATGCTAACGACGGCGTCTTTGAAAGAGACCAGCAACAACGTCGCTCCGCGTCGATGCGAAAGTGGATGAACAATACGCGTTGTTTTCTGCGAGCAGGAAGCAGCCGGGGTCAGTGAGTTATTCGCTCAAAGCAGGAATTATGACTAAATGTGAGGAGCTACAATTCGATCTGCCGCTGTATTTCGACGGAAGTTTGAACGCCGAAGAGCGCTCGGCTGTCGATGCGCATCTGCCCGAATGCCCTCTCTGCCGTCAAAAGCTGTTCGAGTTTGAAGAGTTGTCGGTGGGATTGAGTTCGATAACGCGCCACTCCGCACCCGAAGATCTGATCAACGCGATCCGCGCTTCGGTCGGCGCCAAGCTTGCTCTTTCGACCGGATATCCGTCATTTCATCTCATCGATCGAAGAAGGCGATGGACCGATATCTGGCTAATGCCTTCGGCTGCCGCGGCGATGGCGACGGTAGTGATTGGTTTTACTCTGCTGTCCCTTATTCTGACATCGTCACCGGTCCCGCTTTCTGCTCGTGAGAGCTCGGGCCGCTCCACTGATGCACCGGTGTTCCTGGCGAGCAATCCTGACATCTCGCCGGATGAATACGTAAAGGGTCGACTGGCGATTTCCGGTGAGTCGCCAAGTATCAACCCGCGTGGTGCTCTTGTCGCACTGACACGATCTCTCGTCCGCGGTGAGATGCGTGATGACGAAGTAGTCGTCGTCGCTGATGTCTTCAGCAACGGGCTTGCTCAGATCTCCGAAGTTGTCGAGCCGTCACGCGATCGGAAAGCAGTCGAGGAGTTGCAAAAGGCCCTTGGTTCGGACCCGGCGTTCGCACCATTCGTGTCATCGAATCTCGATCAGCGCTCTTCCGATACTATCCGTGTCGTCCTCAAGATCCAGAACGTCAACGTAAATACTTGGTCTGACGCCACTCCACCCCATTCAACAAGATCCCGCCACTAGAATCCAACTTTTCCGATCCAGCGATATAGAATATTGGTATTCCGGATAGAGGGAGTTGGAGAATGAATTACGGGTGGCCTTTTGAGAATCTTCTGAATGACGCGCGGCATGCCGCGCACGATCTCGTTGGCAATATCGTCAACGCGGTTACGGGTGAGGCTGAAACGCTTCGCAACGGCACCGAGCATGACGCGGTAACGCTTCCCCGCGATCTCGCCGCGCACCGCGATGCTCAAACCGAATGGTGGTACTACACGGGCCACGCGGAAACTTCTTCGGGGCGTGAATTCGGATTCGAGCTCGTTTTCTTCAAGCGTCGCACGGATCTTGACTCGTTCTCGATCGTACCGCTTCGCCTCCTCGGCAATCCCTACTACTTCGCCCACTTCGCGGTCACGGATATCGGCGATAGCAAGTTTCGTTACTCTCACCGAAAGAGCGCGAACGGACTCCTCGACTTCCCCGCCGCGATGAGTGAGAGTCACTACCATCTTCGCCTCGGTGACTGGTCGATACGTGAAGCGGCCGGCCTGCACATTCTGCGTGCGACGATCGATAACGATCTCATCTTCGAAGCGACACTGACCTCGCGGAAACCCGTCGTTCTTAATGGCCGCAATGGCGTGTCCTTCAAGGACGAGGGGGAAGCATCGCGCTACTTTTCATACACGCGTTTGGAATTGGAAGGCGATCTAACGATCGATGGAAAGGCGGAGCATTTCGACGGGTCCGCATGGATGGATCGCGAGTTCGGGACGTGGAAGCCAACCGAAAATCAAAAAGGGTGGGACTGGTTTTCGGTCCAGCTCGACGATGAGACCGAATTGATGTGCTATCAGCTGCGTAACAGCAAAGGAGAACCTTCGCCGTTTTCAAGCGGAACGTTTATCGACCAGGACGGATCGCATGTCGGATTGGCGGCAGGCGATTTCTCGATCGAAGTACTTGAAACGTGGAAGAGCCCTA
>JBDTSA010000387.1:0-2966 GCA_039931335.1 Acidobacteriota bacterium | reverse complement strand
AAGATCCTGAATTCCTACGAATGGCAGGCCCTGTTTCGCAGTCACACGATGGAACCGTTCGACGGTCGCCCGCTCGGATGCAAATGTTTCCCAGCACCCGCGACGGCCGCAAGAGCACAATTCGCCATTCGGGTCGATACTCATGTGCCCGAACCCGCCGAGTCCGAATCGCGGGCCGACACGCAGCTCGCGATTGATGATCAAGCCGGTTCCGAGGCCTTCGACGACGAGCACGAAGAGGAGCGTCTGGATCGACGCTTCATCAAGCGGGCCGTACCATAACTCCGAAAAGGCCGCTGCGTTGGCGTCATTCTCGACAAACACCGGAAGATTCAGACGGCCCTGAAGTACGTCGCGAACCGCGACGCCGTTCCACTCAAGGTTCGGAGAGCTCACAATCGAGCCGTTCTCGCGATCAATCAACCCAGGCAGACTTACACCGACCGCCGCGAATCTGGCACGTTGAAATTGTTTGCTAACCAGCTCCTCGATCGAGTCCGAGAGAAAATTCAGGAACTCGTTCGGTTCGCCCTCCGTGAGCATTGAACGCTGCTGCAGGATCCTTCCGTTAAAATCGCTGACAGCGTACACAGAATCGGTTACGCCGATATCGATCGCGAGGACGTAGAAACTCTCAGGGTTGATGTAAAGGTTTTTTGGACGGCGGCCCCCGCTCGAAGGACCTTCAGTACCTTCGTAGACGAATCCGTTCTTTATTAATCGGTTGACGATCGACGAGACGGTGCCGGCACGAAGCCCGGTGCTTTTTGCGATATCCGCTCTCGAGATCGGCTGCTTCTCGCGAATCAAATGAAGGAAAACAGTTTGATTGATGTCGCGTATGTCCTGGACACCGACCATCCTCACTTCAGTGGACCTTGATTCCCTCATGGTTCACGATAATATCGTCTCGCGGGCGAGAGTAACAATACCGACGATTGAAAACTTCCTGCTCGTCGAGTGTTTGATCGGATAGGTATCGGGGGCGAAAGCGAGCGACAAGAAAGTAGGCCCGTCTTAGCGCGGACCGTGCCTGGTCAATCGCAATCCGCTGACGACAGGTTCCCCTTAACGCGCCGTGTGCTTAGTGTGTTTCGTGGCTGCAGCTTTCGTTCAGGATAAGGCGAGATAACCCGTCAAGGTATTTTTTTCTCCGGATGAAAAAAGCGACTGACCCGAGAAGGCCAGTCGCGAAACAAACGTCATGAAAGGTTTCTATTCGCCCGGTGCGGTTTCCATCTCAGTTACTCGCTGCGGCGTCAGATTAAGTGCGTTCTGTCCGGCTATGATCGAGACCTGGGAACTCCAGATCGCAAAGCCGCGCCCCGATTTGGTTACGCCAAATAGGTAATAGCTGTTCGGCTCGATTCCCCCGAGCTCCGCCTTTCCGCTCGAGTCGGTTGTACCGGCGTATTTGATGTGGCTTCTGATCGCCCGAAGAGCATCCCGGTTGAACGCGTTGAACCGGTCGGGGTAAATAACCGACAGCCCAAGGCTGTTCATTAGAGTTTGACCTTCGATGGGTTCGATCCCCGCTTCCGACAAGATCGTTTCAAGATCCTCATCGAGCAGATAGAATTTTTCGTTCTTCACCGGCTGCGGTGTGCCGGTCCGGTTCTGCACTTTCGCTTCGATCGTCACGCTTCCCTTTGTTGGCGGCAGCGTTACGGAAGTTTGTGAGCCGGGTACCGTGACGGACTGTGAATCCGTTGGCGCTACTGTGACCGTGCTGCTCGAAGGTATATCAGTACTGGTCGTCCGCTCTACGTTCGTTCCGGCAGGTCGTTTTGTCGAGACGTTGACAGATAGATTCGAGTTCGCATCCTCGCTGTTACGACTCATTACCACAAAGAAGAAGACGACCAAGAGGACGCCAATGATTCCCAGCGGGATAAAAATCCAGGTTGGTACGCCTTCAGAGCGCCGAACCGTAGTGACGACGGGCGTGGTTGCGACCACCGGCCGGGCGGACAAAGGACGGCCACAATTTGGGCACGCAACGGCGGCGGCTGAGACCTCGTGTCCGCATTCAGGACAGTAAATCAACGACATATTTATAAATTCCTCCTAAATCTTCCAACCGCAATAGCCAAAGCATTTGGCGTGCCATCGACTTTCGCGCGTTACGCCAAATTTTGCTGGCAAAAGCCCGAAGGGATATTTATAATTAAATCGCCCACTGAATTCGATAACCCGAACTGCGTTGAAAATCAGACGCCTGCACGAGCGGCTGTTCGCCCAGTTCAAATGAGGGAGAAAAACACAAATGGCTGCTGCGACAGTGGGCAAGGCCGCGCGTTCCAAAAAGCGCGGCGATGCATCGGTCCCGAAGAACGGGATCAACCGCCGGATCAAATCAAACGGGCATCGATCCGATTTCCTCGACCCCGAACTTTTACTTACAGTTCTGACGGCCGTCAAAAACGGTGACTTCGCCGTACGCCTTCCGAGGCACGCCGAAGGAGTGAACGGAGAAATTTACGGTGCGCTGAACGAGATCATCGAAAAAAACGAGAACTTGTGCGCCGAGCTCGGACGGATCAGCGAGCTGGTCGGCAAAGAAGGCAAGATCGCCCAACGGGCGAGTTTAGATCAGGCAACCGGCGGATGGAATTCCTGTATGAAGTCCGTCAATATGCTCATCGAGGATCTTGCCCGGCCTACCACGGAAGTCGCCCGAGTCATCGGTGCTGTTGCGCAGGGCGACCTTTCACAGAATTTTAATCTCGAGATCGACGATCGGCCATTGAAGGGCGAGTTCCTTCGTACCGGCAAAACGGTGAACACGATGGTGACGCAGCTCAGTGCGTTCGCCTCTGAAGTTACGCGCGTTGCACGCGAGGTCGGAACCGAAGGAAAACTCGGTGGACAGGCGCAGGTCAAAGGCGTTTCCGGAACGTGGAAGGATCTGACCGACAACGTGAACCTGATGGCGAACAACCTCACCGGCCAGGTTCGCAACATCG
>JBDTSA010000386.1:0-2973 GCA_039931335.1 Acidobacteriota bacterium | reverse complement strand
CGGCGATGTCTTTAGCCTCGCGACCGGTGTTGCTGTCGCGATCTTTACGGTCGGACTAATGCTTTCGTCGCTCGGAACGCTTCACACCTCGATCCTGAGTGCGTCGCGCATTCCTTATGCGATGGCGCAGGACGGAATGATGCTCAAGGTTTTCGACCGGCTTTCGGTCAATGCCGTGCCGGTTAACGGCGTGCTTTTTCAAGGCGTGTGGGCGAGCATACTTGCCCTTTCCGGTTCGTTCGACACGCTGACGGACTATGTCATCTTCGGTTCTTGGATCTTTTATGCGCTGATCGGATCGTCGATATTCGTATTCCGGCGCAAGTATCCTGACGCCGAACGTCCGTACCGGGCGTTCGGATATCCGATCGTTCCAATCGTCTATCTCCTCGTCGCGGGTTGGCTGTTGCTCAACACGATAATGACCGCGCCGACGCAATCGTTCATCGGGATCGGGTTAATACTTCTGGGATTGCCGGTGTATTACTACTTAAATAATAAAGGCGGCGCGAAGGACGCGGGTGACCACGAGAGCGAATAATATGTCAGAGGTAAATAGAAGAAAGAGCGACGACCGGCGAACGACAGCGCGCTTCGAGGTAAGCATCGACGTCGAGTGGGAGAATCACGACGGCCGACGACCCGGCACGCTCAGCGATATAAGTGAAGAAGGCTGCTTCGTGCTCAGCGAAGTCGATGTGTCCGATGGCGAGCTGGTGAAAATTTTTATTCCGCTCACCGATGGAATGAAGGTCGAGTTTCTCGGGCAGGTCGCGAATTTCGTTTATGAGATCGGATTCGCCGTCAACTTTCTAAGCTTATCTGACGCGCAGAAGGAATTTCTCGAAAGTTTTGTTGAAGTACACAGCGAAGATGACCCGGCTTGATTTAATCGTTTAGTTTGGCGATCACGTCCATTGCGACCTCACGATCGTCAAAGTGGAACTTATCATTTCCGACGATCTGATAAGTTTCGTGTCCTTTGCCGGCAATGATCACGACGTCATCCGATTTAGCCAGGGCGATAGCCCGATAGATGGCGTCGCGTCGATCGGAAATCGCAAAATACTCCGTACCAGTCTCAGCCACGCCTATCTCGATCTCCGAAATTATCTTTAAAGGATCTTCTGTCCGCGGGTTGTCCGACGTAATAAAGACGATATCGCTATTCTCTCCCGCCACGCGCCCCATCGGTATCCGCTTCGTCTTGTCGCGATCGCCGCCACAGCCGAAGACAGTTATGATCCGGCTCGATGTAAGGTCGCGTGCAGTCCTTAATGTGTTAAGGAGCGCATCGTCCGTGTGTGCATAATCTACGACGATCGCGAAGTCCCCATCGTGCGGCACGCGCTCGAAGCGGCCCGGAGCACCGAGACACTTCGACAGACCAACGACGATCGAATCGAGATCGTAGCCAAGCTCGAGCGCCGTTGCCGTCGCGGCGAGCATGTTGTAGACGTGCGGTTTTCCGACGAGTGGGGAAACGATATCGCGCTCGCCGTCCGGAGTTTTGAGACTGAAGGAAGTTCCGCGTACGAGCGAGACTTCGATATTCTGCGCGAAAAGATCGGCCGTCGATGATGCTTGTGAAAATGTAACGACGCGGTGTCCCGCTTCTTTTAGCTCGTTCGTGAGTTTCAGCCCCCATTCATCATCAACATTCACAATCGACGAGCCGGGTGTTTGGCCGAGCCTCCCGTCAAAAAGTTTTTTCTTCGCGTCAAAGTAGTTTTCCATCGTGTGATGGTAATCAAGGTGATCGCGAGTTAGATTCGTAAAGACTGCGACCTTGAACCGGAGCCAGTCGCAGCGATGAAGATCGATGGCTTGCGACGAAGTCTCCATAACGGCCATCTCGCAGCCGTCGTCCACAGCCTGTCTCAGAAACCTGTTCGTGTCGGAAGCTTCGGGGGTCGTACGGATCGCCGGCTCGCTTTTTTCTCCGATCCGGTATTCGACAGTTGTCAGCATCGCCGGCTTTACGCCAGCAGCCTCGGCCAACGCAAAGCACAAATAGGTCGTCGTCGTTTTGCCATTCGTCCCGGTCACGCCGACGAGGTCAAGCTTATGCGAAGGATTGCCGTTAATTGCCGCAGCCGCTTTCGCTAACGCTTCACGCGCGTCGCGGACCTTGAGCCATGCTCCCTCGAAATCGGTCGGCGGATCGTATTCGGAAATGATTCCCGCCGCGCCGCGCCTCATGACGTCACTGACAAAGCGGTGGCCGTCCAGCGTGTGGCCCTTGATGGCAACAAACAGAACACCCCCGCGCGCCTGTCGCGAATCGTGCGTTACGTCTACCGCAACTCCCGACGCGTCACCGTGTAGTTCCGCCCCGAGCGAGTCAGCAACATCTGCAATTGTAATGTTTGTTTCCAAAGCGTCTTATGTAGAACCGCGGCCGCAATGCTGGATTATACGACAGCGTGAAAATTTGCACGAACAACCTTAGAATGATTTCGTATAGGAAGTCAGGTTGGAGGTGTGGAGATGAAATTCATCAAGGTAATTCTTGCAATTCTCGGTTTGATATTCGGTGTGATGTTGTTCTTCTGGCTGTTTGGTTTGATCACGTCGCTTCTCTGGTACGGCTTCTGGATCGGCCTGCTGGCGGCGGTCGGCTACGGAGGCTACAAACTTTTCAAGAAAGCCGAAAACAAATACGTCGGCAGCGGATCGACGGCGGGTTATATCGATGAGCGCGATTTCAGCCTGTCTTGGGAAGAGTACGACAAGAAGTATTTGAAAAAGTGATTTTGGATTTGGGATTTTAGGTTTTCGATTTTGGGCGCTCTGCGGACTTCGCGATCAGTCCCTGAGCTCTCGACAACGGGCGCGAGCTTTTGTACATTTTAGGAGATGGTGGAACGATTAGGATCCAGATCCAGAATCGGAAAGCCAAAATCCAAAATGGACGGGCCGAGGTGGCGAAATTGGCAGACGCACTAGACTTAGGATCTAGCGTCGAAAGAC
>JBDTSA010000385.1:0-2990 GCA_039931335.1 Acidobacteriota bacterium | reverse complement strand
GAGTCGCGTCGCGAAGTATCTTCTCAACTCTCTCGTGTGCTCCCTCACGGGCCATTGCTGCGGGTGAATTCATCTAGTCTAGATAATAGATCGGCACAGGCTGTCCCGCCGCCACGATCTGGCCAGGCTTGAGCACGATCAAAACATCGGCACGAGCAAATCCAACGAAGTCTGACGAACCGTGCCATCTTAGCGGGGACACGATCAAGCGGCCGTTCTTGTCCGTGTCGATCGTCGCCGGAAGATAAGTGTCGCGCTCCTTCGCAGCTTTAGCGCTCGAGCCTAGCACGGCGGTCGCCGCCGGTAAACCAGCGTTTGTGGCTCCTTGAAGTCTCAATATCGCAGTCCGTACGAAAAGGTAAAAAGTTACCGCCGCCGAGATCGGATTGCCCGGCAGCCCGAATATCAGCGTACCGTTCAGGCGTCCGAAGACAGTCGGTTTTCCCGGACGCAGACGGACGCGCTCGAAAAACAGATCGGCACCCAGCTCGCGAAGAGCGAGCTTTGTCAGATCATATTTTCCGACAGAGACGCCGCCGGTAATAACAAGAATTTTGGATCTTGGATTTTGGATTTTGGATCTCGAGTCGACGGCGCGTGATATCGTGCGTTTGAGCATTTCGAGATCGTCTCCGGTTTGTCGAAGGGTCTTTGTTTTTGCGCCGGCCTGCTCGCAGAGTGCTTTCAGCATTACCGAATTGGAGTTGCGGATCTGATCGCGGGCGGGTTTCTCCTCGATCGTGACGATCTCCGTCCCCGTCCCGAGGATCGAGACGAACGGCTGCTCGTAGACCTCGAGCCTTGCATACCCGAATGCAGCGAGGCTCGCGATCATCTTCTCGTCTATCCGCTCGCCGGGTACGAAGAGTTTCTCGCGTCGCTTGATCTCAGAACCTTTCGGTACAATGTACTTTCCCGGCTCGGTCGGCTCGTCGATCATTACAGATTCGTTGTCGTCGTCGCTGGTCAGTTCAACCTTTTGAATTGAGTCGGCCCCATTCGGCACCGGCGCACCGGTCATGATCCGAATCGCCTCACCGTCATTGAGTGTCCGGTGCCAGCCTCGCCCGGCGGCCGATTCGCCGACGAGCTTTAGTCTTACCGGTGCGGTTTTTGTGTCAGCCGCTTTCATCGCGTATCCGTCCATCTGCGATCTATCGAACGGCGGCATGTCCGTGTCGGCAAGGACATCCTCGGCGAGAATCCGGCCGACGGAATCCTGCAAACGAACCACCTCGCTGCCGGCAGTAGTGATCTCACGCTCAATGATGCTGGTGGCTTTTGAGATTGAGATCATCGGTGTTCGGCTTTTGGTCTTCGGTTTTCGGTCTTCGGTTTTGGATTTTGGGTTTTTGGTTTTGGGTTTTCGGAGTTGGAACTGCTAGGCCTTTGTCGAGAATTCAGTGTCTAGAACCCAAGACCCAAGACCAAAAGACCCAAGTCCTAAGACCAAAGACCAAAGACCAAAGACCCAAATCCCCTCTACTTGATCAAATAAAACTCCGTCTGCCGAGGCCGAATGAATTGAAAGCCGCGGGCCGTCATAACCGCGTCGTCCTCACCCATTACTGTCACCCGCTGGTTGCTCCATTCCGGAACGTTCGTCGATGTATTCAGCTCGATCGAAGTATATGAACCGAGCCTGAGCCGATCTTCGTCGCCGCCGATGCTGCGACGAAAATCGATTGCGGCTCCGAGGCCGTGCCCGTGAGCTCCGATCGGGTGCGAATAGATCATCGCGTCGATGCCCTGCTTTTTACACTCGGCCATTGTTGCATCGTAGACTTCGGTCCCGGTCATTCCGGCGCGTGCAAATCCGAACATGATGTCCTGAAGGCGGTTGGTGTTCTTTAACGCCGCCTTCAATCCGGCGGGGGCACCTTTCTCGCCGGTCTTCAGAATGTATCCATGCTTTTGCCAGTCGGTGCTAAGGCCCATGTAGATCAACCCAAAATCGACGTGGATCAAGTCTCCTCGCTCGAGGAAGACTGATTCATCGGCGACGCTAAGGAACTGCTGTGTCGTGCCCGTCGTCTTTGCCTGGCGCTGGACGCGGAGATCAGGCTGGAACCAGATTCCAAGACCGAGATCATTCACTTGCTGCATCATCCACCACCGAACATCGCCGACCGTAGTTTTGCCCGGCTTGATGACTTCGTTTGAAAACGCACGGCGGGTGATGACGTCGGTCGCGAGCACGGCGTTGCGATACTGTTCGAGTTCTTCGGGCAGGCGTGTATCAAAAAACTCGGTGAGAAGCTTTGAAGCCGAGACAAACTTTTTTTCATTTTCCGCCCCTAGCGTTTCGGCTAGGAACCTGTAACCGTCATGCGTGAGCCCGTTCTGCTGACCCCGGCTTCCGCCAAAGTTCAGGGCGATGGTTTTCGGATTGCGATCATCGACAAGCTTTTTGAGCGTCGCCGCGATCTCAGCTCGCGGCGGATTCATAACCGTGTAGTGATTTTTCAAACGCTCTTCGACGTAACGGACAACGGCATACTTCTCCAGCTTCCCTCCGCGATTGATGAATACAAAAAAATCTCTACGGCCGACGATCGGAATCGGCGGTACGATGTGCTCGGTGACAGGATCGCTGTGGAATTCTTCGTTGACGACGATCCAAATGTCGATCCCGTTCCGCTGCATCATCGGCAGCAGGAGCGTGTCAAGTCGTTTCTTGAGCCACGCTTCACGCACGTCTATCTGCTCGCGTTGCGTGAGCAGTTTCGGCATCGCCGGAATCGGCTCGTTGGAGCGGTTCTGTGCATTCGCTACTGCGCCAAGGGAGATCAGAAAGACGAAAATCGCAAGTCTCTTCATATCAACATCGAGCATTAATGCCTGCTTTCTTTGCGAACTTTGCGAGCTTTGCGTGAAAAAAACTCATATCACGCAAAGCTCGCAAAGTTCGCAAAGAGGATCGATCAGCTTCGCGACGAGGCTGTGCGCAAGGGGGAGACGCGCGCGCAGGAGTAGAGATCAGGGAGATC
>JBDTSA010000384.1:0-3013 GCA_039931335.1 Acidobacteriota bacterium | reverse complement strand
CGCTGCAGTCGGTCGACATCGACACCAAACAATCCAGCGAGGCCGCGTATGAGCGCTCGGATGTCACGGTCGTTCCAGCAGCGGGGGTGATAGGTGAATCCATGCTCGCGATCGTTATCGCGAATTCGATGCGAGAAAAATTCGGGGGCGATTCTATCGACGAGATGAAAGCGAATTTCGGCGCCTACGTCGATTCGATAAGCAGATACTAGTCATCATCGAGGAAACTGCCGGATTAGTGACGTGTTGCGACTCAACAAAAGATCTATCGACCGATGTCGCGGCGATATTGCATACCGGGCCAAGAGATCTGCTTGACTGCGGAGTACGCGGTCCTGAGAGCGTCGCCGAAAGTCTCGCCGGTCGACGTGATGCCAAGCACGCGACCCCCTGCGCTGACAAAGTTTCCATTGCGGCTTTTCGTTCCGGCATGAAAGATGGTGACGTTCTCGATGGCGGCTGCAGCGTCGAGCCCTTGGATCGCATCGCCGGTTCGCGGGCTTTGCGGGTAGCCCTCCGCGGCGAGAACCACACACGCCGAGTTCCCTTCCTGCCACTCGATCTCGGTTGTCGCAAGCTTACCGTCAAGCATCGCGTTACAGATTTCCAACAGATCACTCTCTAACCGAACGAGTATCGCCTGCGTTTCCGGATCACCGAACCGCACGTTGTACTCGAGCAGCTTCGGCCCGCCATCGGTCATCATCAAGCCGAGAAATAGAATTCCCCGAAATCGGAATCCTTCGTCGATGCAGCCGGCGAGCGTAGGTTCGATGATCTCTTTTATGATCTGTTGCGACTGGGCGGACGTCAGAAGCCCGGAGTCAGTGATCGTCCCCATGCCGCCGGTGTTCGGCCCAATGTTACCTTCGCCGATGCGCTTATGATCACGAACCGGCGGCATCAGCGCGAAATCTATTCCGTCGGCAAACATCAATAAAGAAACTTCCGTGCCGTCGAGAAATTCTTCGAGGACGATCGTCGCAGCGGCATCTGCTCCGACTAGCGCTGCAAGTTCGCCGCATGCCTCGACGGCTTCGGCTCGATCAGCAGCGACGACGACACCTTTTCCTGCGGCGAGGCCGTCGGCCTTCACGACAACCGGAGCGTTCGCCTCGCCGAAATGGCCGGCCTCGAGAATCTTGATCGCTTCCTCCGGTGAATTCGCCGTCCGATAGTTTGCGGTTAGTATCCCGTGCCGCAGCATGAAATCTTTTGCGAACGATTTACTTGCCTCGAGCCGCGCAGCATCTCTTGATGCACCGATAATTTTCATTCCTCGCTTCTCGAATTCATCGACGATGCCGAGCGCGAGCGCCGTCTCGCCGCCGACAAAACTGATGTCGATCTTTTCAAGTGTTGCAAAATTCGCGAGCTCGTAAATGCCTTCGGGTTTGATCGGAACGCACTCGGCGATCTGCGCGATCCCGGCATTCCCGGGTGCGCAGAAAATCTTCGAGACACCGCTGCTGCGAGCGAATGCGGCGCAAATCGCGTGCTCTCGCCCGCCGGAACCGATCACCAGAATTCTCATATTTTCTTTATAAATTGCTTGTGGATGATATATAATTCGAGACGCCTGATCGGGCTTGACAGTTAAACCTAAATAGTAATAAGGTCGAATCGCACCCAATCAGGAACAACGTTCAATCTAAGTAAGTTCCACTGAACGAATTTACTATAAAGCTTTTGCTTTATCGAACTTTGGATAAGTGATCGTTGGCAATCGATCAAGCCCCCGACGATGCTTCAACGACGAGCGCTGGATCAGAATGCCGGCGATCAACAGCACGACAAGGAGGGTTCCGTGATGTCCGAAAGCGAAACAACAGGGACAGAAGCTGTATCGGAGACCGCTCTCACCGACGCCTCAGAATTTGAAGACACGTCAATTCTCTGCATCGACTGCGGTATCAATTTCATTTGGACGGTCGGTGAACAGGCTTTTTTCCGCGACAAGAAACTACAAAATCCACCTAAGCGCTGCAAAGAGTGCAAACAAGCCAAGAACGAACGGCTGGCCGCTATCGCCGCAGCTCAGGCCTCGGGTGTCAGACAGCGGATCGAGGTGGCGGTAAGCTGCGCTAAGTGTGGCGAGACGACAACAGTACCTTTTTATCCATCGCAAGGGCGTCCGGTCTATTGCCGGTCATGCTTCCTCGACATGAATCCCTCGATACTCAACGGCAACGGCAAGGCTTAGTGGTGAACGGTGAACGGTGAATGAAAAAGTATTCATTACTTAACGTTCACCACTTATTACTTATCGCTTTTCACTTACCTTCACCATTCACCATTCACGATTCACCATTCATAGTTAGGCGGCCTATCCCCCAACGTGTACATTCGGCCGCATCTCCGGATCCGGCTCAGCCTGACGTAAGATCTCACGCGTCACCGGGGCGGTATCGCCCTCGCCCAGCAAAATATACCTCGCCAGGTACATAAGCGGATTACCTTCGCTCCATCCGAAATAGACGTGTGGTATCTTACCGGTCCTGTCGCGAAGATAGATCAGAAACGCAGCGATCGCATTCGGGACCGCTGGGGCCTGGGTGCGAAGGATCTTGTAGCCTTCGATATCCGTCCCGCAGATCTTTAACCTGCCCTTAAACTCCGAGGCGTCGCCCGTCTCGATCTCGTAAAAGACGATTGGATCTGTCGATGGGATATGATTGTCGATCCGTTTCTCGTGTTCCTTGAATCGATATTCGGCGGTATCACCCGTTTCGCGACGATTCGTCACGATCCTTATCTCGCCCTCCGCCCGAAGCTCGTCGATAAACCTCTGCGCCGTCTCATCGAGTTCGATCCTGTCGATCCTGATCTCGGTGGAACGCATCACCCGCGAGATGAACGACGCGGCGATGATCGCGAAGATAAAGAACGACGCGATCTTGATACCGTCGGGCCGCTCAATCATGTTGGTGATAGTCGTATATACGAAGACGACCGCGATGGTTCCGAAGGCATAGCGCCACTTGTTATGTTCTCGCCACGCCGAGATTGTCAC
>JBDTSA010000383.1:0-3022 GCA_039931335.1 Acidobacteriota bacterium | reverse complement strand
TATGCCAATTTACGAGTACAAGTGTAACGACTGCGGAGCGCATATCGAAAAGCGCCAGTCGGTAAACGATGAACCACTGAAAACCTGCGAGAAATGCGGGGGCGGCCTCGAGAAGCAGTGGTCCCTCTCCGGTTTTCAGTTCAAAGGCGGCGGTTGGTACGTGACCGATTACGCCGGGAAGAAGTCCGGAGCCACTGACGGTGCGGCGAAAACTGAAAAAGGTTCGGGCGGTGAATCAACCGAAAAGTCCGGAGATGCATCAAAGACAAAAAGCGACGTTGCTCCGGCAGCCAAAACGGACGGCGGCTCAAAGAAAGAAGGATGAAGAGTTTGATCCAGGCGGTTCTTTTAGTCAGTTTCATCGTAACTGCCGGGATCGGTGCGCTTGGACAGTCGCGTCATACATCGAAAGGCGGCGATCTCGAGGGAACGCTGCTTAGTGTGACGGCGTCGAGGTCTGACGGGAAGAAGGAAGCGATCAAGATCGAGAACCTATCTCTATACGAGAACGGCTTCGAGCAGAAGATACGAAACTTCAGTTATGATCCTTCCCCATCGCGGATCGTCCTTCTGGTCGACAACTCGCAAACTTTACCGGCCGACGTCGAGAAACTAAAAAAGGCGACGATGGAATTTGCGTATGAGATCTTCGACGGCGATCAGCTCTTTATCCTTGCATACGACGAAAAGGCTGAGATCGTCCAGGAATGGACCGACGATGCGAAGAAGATGGAAGCATCGCTCGCCACGTTTCGAAAGAAGGGCAGCCCTTTGTTGTTTGACGCTTTGGATTCGACGGTCAGCGAAGTATTGCTGCCGCTGATGCCGGGGACTCGAAAGACGGCGATCGTCGTTATCGGCGACGGCGTCGACCGTGGCAGCAAAATAGGTTTTCAAAAAATACTCGGCCGTCTTCAAAACGAAAATATCACGGTGTATGCATTGCAGTTGCCGGATCGCACCGGTGGCGCATTTCGCCGCGATCAGCCCAAGGCCGCAGCAGTGGTAACCCAGCTCGCCGAAGGTACCGGCGGACAAGTCTTCCCACTTGAAGAAGCCCAGACCGCGGCGAAGGCGATCTGCGACGAGCTCCGCCACAATCGCTATCTGCTTTCGTACATTCCCATGAACACATCCAGCTACGATATTCGCCGGGTATTTCTAACCGCGGAAGACGGAGTCGTGGTCCGCACTAAGACGGCGCAACCGCCGAACGTGAAATAGCACCTTCATTTTTTCAACCGTTAAGCCGGCGGTCTTTGACCGCCATGGAGTTTTCGACCTTTAGGTAGGCCGGCGGTCTTTGACCGCCATGGAGCGACGGTCGAAGACCGTCGGCTTAACGAGTTAACTTGCCATAGAACGACGGACGGAGACCGTCGGCTTAACGACGTAATTTGTATTATCTTCGGAATCTAAACAGCTACCGGAGCCGCGATCTTGCCGTGTGATTGATAGTTTTCCAATTTCAAATTCTCAAATTTGAAATTCAGAAGCCCGTCCAGTCCCTTCAGCCCTGACGCGTTTGCAAATTCCAAGTTGGGCAACGGGAATGGCTCACGCGAAAGAAGCTGGTTCACCTGATCGAGGTGATTCGAGTAGATATGCAGATCGCCGAATGTGTGGATGAATTCGCCGACTTCGAGATTGCATACATGGGCGATGAGATGCGTCAGCAGCGCATAGCTCGAGATGTTGAATGGGACGCCGAGAAACGCATCGGCCGACCTCTGATAGAGCTGGCAGTGCAGCGTCTTTCCGTTCTCGATCTTGAATTGAAACAGAGTATGACACGGCGGCAGAGCGACTTCGTCGCACGTCTCCGGGTTCCAGCCGGTGACGATCAAACGGCGCGAATTCGGATTGGTTTCGATCTCCCGCATCAGACGCGCGATCTGATCGACGCCATTCATCTGCGGGTAATCTCCGCCGAACGAGCGCCAAAGATATCCATAGACGGGTCCAAGATCACCGGCATCGCGGCCAAACTTCGCCGTTTGTTCCGCGGTCGCCCATTCGGCCCAGATATCAACACCACGAGCCTGCAGATCGACATCGCTCGTACTTCCGCTCAAAAACCAAAAGAGCTCTTCGGCTACCCATCTAAACGGAACGCGCTTCGTTGTGACGATCGGAAAACCCTCGCGAAGATCGAATCGAGTTTGATACCCGAATGTCGAGATCGTCCCGACGCCTGTCCGATCTTCGTGCCGCGTACCGTTTTCGAGAATGTGCCTGAGAAGATCGTGATACTGGTGCATCTTGGTTAGTAAATAGTAAATAGTAAATCGTAAATAGTGAATAGTGAAAGCGAGCGGCCGCTCATAAAAAAGCATATCTCCAATTCCGGCCAACTATTCACTATTCACGATTTACGATTTACTACCCCACGATTTACTATTTACTACTTATGTTGGAGGTCAGTTTTAACAGCCCGCAGTGCGGATGGATGTCGATCGGTTTTGACGATGGTGTTTCGGAGTTTCACACGACGACGGCCCACGCTCCGCATGAGCTTGCGCTGCCGGAGTTGATGGGAATTTTAAGTTCCCTGACGGACGGCCGTTCGGTACACAGCGAATATCTTTTGAAATGGAACCGCGATCCCGAGGAGTTCGACTTTCGATTCGTGCGGGATGGCGTGAACGTGCTTCTCGAGATCTACCAGTACCCGACCGACGAACGCGACGCGGCGGAGCGCGAGTTGGTCTTTTCACATACAGGCCCGGTGAAAGATGTAGTCACTTCGTTCGCGGAGACATTCGAGCAGCTTTACGTCGATCGCGAGACGGACGAATTTGAATTCAACTGGCGGCAGCCTTTTCCGTACAAAGAGTTCGAAGAGTTCAAGGGAAGATTGAATCGCAAATGATACAGAAGTAAGAGTTACGAGTTTACGCGTGAATATCCGATTCAGGTAAGTTGAGGTTTTAGCTCCGTTAGGAGCGGAACGTTTGTAGCACTTGGGTGAGAAGGAAATCGAGCTCCGTAGGAGCGACACATGTCGATGCCGCTCCTACGG
>JBDTSA010000382.1:0-3023 GCA_039931335.1 Acidobacteriota bacterium | reverse complement strand
CCACCGAGTGCGTGGATCGCGGCGGCTAACCCGCCCGCTACCGCAGGCGGTACTGACAAGACGAGAGGGTTCGATTTTGTGCTCGAAATCTACACCATCCAGCCATTGCCGATGGATATGCGCGAGCGAGTGATCGATGCGATCGCGGCGTTTGTAAATAACACGGGTGAGTTGGTAATCGTCACGCGCGGCCGGGAAGATGATGAAGAACCTGTTGAGCTACCTTGGCCGCTTTCGCGAAAAGACCTATCGCGATTCGAAACACACGGACTGACGCAGGCGGACTTTCGCGTCATTGACGGCGACGAAGATCCGCCGATCCCGCGGTTCGTTGTGCAGTATCGCAAGGGTGCCTAGAAAACATTCAACGCGGGGACCGCGGAGAGAACGCAGAGAAATTTCCTCAGTGATTTCCGCGGCCTCTGCGTCCAAAAAACGGTGCACAACAAATGCGACTCTAGATCTCTTTCTCCGCCAGCTTGCGCCATTTCTGTATTTCACGGCGGCGGTAATGCGGTGAGCTGTTAACAGAGTCGATCGCTTGATCGAACATCTCACGCCCGCGGTCCGAGTTTCCCTGCGCCTTTAGAACGCGGCCAAGATAATACAACCCTTCCGGATCGACGGGCCGGCGATCGACATACTTCTCTAGCGCGTCGGCCGCTTCGTTTAGCATGTTCGCATCGAGATACGTTGCGCCGATCTCGCGCCATACTTCGTTGAGCGAGTACTTGTCGTCCTGCTCGACGACGACCGCAAAATGGTCTAACGCGGTTTGCAGTTCGCCTCTTTCGCGCGCGATCCGCCCGAGTTGATAGTTTGCATCGATCTCATCCGCATCGATCTCCACAGCCTTCCGGAAATGCTCCAGCGCCTTGGCATCCTGTCGCCGTTGTTGATAGATCAGGCCGAGCTGCACATGTGCATCGGCGTCCTTCGGATTGACCGTCGCATTATTCAGGAAGCGTTTAAAATTTTGTTTTTGCCGGAATGCATTTCCGAATCCGCGGACCTCGCCGCCAAGGAATCCGCCAAAGTAGATGACGACCCAGAAGAGAATGAAGGGCGAAAGCAGCCACGGCGAGACGTATTGAAAAAGGTACATCGCCAGCGTGAACGCGAACCATCCGAGGCTGACCGCCAAAACTGCAGCACCGTAATTTACGCCGAGCACCGTTCGCAAGGCGAAGATCATGAGCACGCCGAACAGTAATCCGCTTGCGAGCCACAGGCAAAGATAGATAACCGGAGAGAAGACACTAGTGAAAAGCGCGGCTCCGATCAGCGCGAACGGCAGATGAGACGCGGCCCATGCCATCAGCGTGCATGTCGCAAGAGTGCCGTAGTCGCGTCGCAGCACGAGCCCGAAACTTCCGAGTGACGCGAAGATCGATATCAGCAGAACAACTAGCGGAACGTAGAAGATGGAGATCGCGAGCAGTGGCTGGTAGAACGCCGATGGCTCGAACGAAAATAACTTGAAGAACCGGTCGCCGACGACGGGGACCTTTTGTCTCGACGCCAATGCGTTCTGATAATTTTCGTACGAGTGTTTGTACTCGGCTTCGGCTGCAGGTGAATCGAAATCGGTGGTCTCGTAATTTGGCTGGTAGTATTCGTTCAAAGTAGGGATTCGATATACGTCATAAAGCTTTGCATTCACCGTTGCGAAAAATACGATCGAAACGACGAGCACGGCCATGGCGGCGAACACCCAACTGCCCTTGTCCATGATGTCGCTCATCGCGCCGATGGGACGAACGTATAGTTGGAAAAGAAGCTTCAGATTTTCCATAGAGGTCAAATGCGGTGAGGCGAACGTGGTAGTTGACCTAGGTTAAAACCGAAGCAAAAGCTTGTCAAGATTCTTGTGCTCGATGTTTCGGGGCTCAATCAGGCGGGAAGCAAAAGCGCAAATATGAGCGAATGTGGTCGGCTTCTTTCCGACGCGCTGGAGAAAGCTAACAGTATGACAATGACCGCGACGCTTGAGGACGCGCCACGGTCTGAAACTTTGCCATTATCCGGAACCCGGATCCTTTCGTACGGAGGTAGTGTGGCCCGGGTTCCGGCTCTACGCGAAAATAAGCACGGCGTTTCTAAGCTCGCTGCACTCCGCAGCACGCTCCGGTTGCGGTGGCATGGCCGGGCGTAGATTCCATCTCGATCGCTCGTACAAATAGGATGTTGTTCTCGAGGTGAATGTGCCGGTGCAGATCCTTTTCCAGATCTTCGAGCCCTGCATACAGAGCGCCAAAGCTGGGACATGCGCCTTCCGGAATCTTATAGTCAGACGAAAGCGCGCGCATCTTCCGCAGAAGCTCTCCCGCGGCCTCGTGTTCGAATATCATCATCCGGACCGGATTCTGGACGGTCCCGAAGTGAGGAACCGAAGCAGTTCGACCGCTTGCGGCCGCCCGGTCGAGTTCCTTGATATAGGGGAACAGGACCATCTCCTCCTTCATCATATGTGGCAAAAGTTCGTCATTGAGTTCGATGAGATCCTTCTCTATCTCGAAAAGTTCGGGATGAACTTCGCCGTGTTTTCCGGAGACCTTTTGCATTAACGGAACAAGACGGGCCAACTCGGTCTTCGTGAAAACGTGATGTGTGTCGATGATGAAGTCGGCAAGCTCGGTCGGCGAGCTCTGCTCGACTGATCCGTTTGCAGGCTGTACTGAACGCAGAGCGAACTCCAGCTTTTGTTCGACGACAAGGGGATCGACGCCGGCGTTCTCGCAGGCCTCGGCAAAGTCGACACGACCGCCGCAGCAATAGTCGATTTTGAATTCCTCAAAGACACGTGTTGTCAGCGGCGACTCGAGTGCTATCTCGCGAATGGTCTTATTTGTAAATTGCATAAGATGATTACCTCCAAAGAGCTTTACCTACTGGTACTCATTCTTTCGCGTCTAAACCCACTCGCATGTGACTTAAATCACGGAATAGAAAAAGATCTTCGTTGAGACTCTGTATCAAGGATGTCGATCAACTCTTCGAGTCGAGGCCGGTCTGTAAGATCG
>JBDTSA010000381.1:0-3036 GCA_039931335.1 Acidobacteriota bacterium | reverse complement strand
GGCGATTATGAGGTGAGCTGGTTAGCAACCAACAACTAGCAATTAGTGCTACAGGCTGTATAGGTCAACAACGGGGAGAAGGAGAAACTATGAAAGACTTCCGATCCTTGCTTGTTTGGCAGAGAGCGCACGAACTAACGCTTGCTGTATATAAAGCTACAAAGAACTTTCCAGGTGATGAGAGGTTTGGACTCACTAATCAGATGAGGCGATCAAGTTCATCGGTGGCGACAAACATCGCCGAGGGTTGTGGCCGAGGCTCGAATCAGGATTTCAATAGGTTTTTGCAAATCGCTTTCGGATCGAGCAGTGAATTAGACTATCAGTTGATTCTGACATTGAATTTGGCTTATTTAGCTCCCGATGTGCATTTAGAGATGAGAGCAAAACTGATCGAAGTTCAGAAAATGCTTGCGTCCCTGATGAGAAAGGTGCAGCCGGAGATGCTTGGCTGCTAGTCGCTAGTTGCTAGCTGCTAATTGCTACCATGCTTAACTTTGCAATCGAAACCGCCCGCGAGGCCGGACAGATCCTTATCGAAAAATTCGGCCGCATTACAACCGTCACAAAAAAGGGGGATATCAATCTTGTGACCGAAGCCGATCTCGCGTCTGAGAGTCACATCATCGAAAGGATCAAATCGTATTATCCGAAGCACTCGATCCTCGCCGAGGAGTCGGGCGAGGCCGTTGTCATCGGCGGCGATACGACTTGGAAATGGATCATCGATCCCCTCGACGGCACGACGAATTACGCTCACGGGTATCCGTGTTTTTGCGTCACGCTGGCGCTTGAACATGATGGGGAAGTGGTCGTAGGCGTGACATTCGATCCGACACGCGACGAATTGTTCACCGCCGAGCGTGGGTGTGGAGCGACGCTGAACGGAAAGCCGATTCGCGTATCGACTGCCGACAAGCTCGGCGATTCGCTTATCGTCACCGGCTTCCCCTATGACTTCAAACAGAGAGAAAATTTCGCCCGGCATCTAACCGAGTTTTTGTTGAGTTCGCGCGGAGTTCGGCGTGACGGTTCGGCTGCGATCGACATGGCTTACGTTGCGTGCGGACGCTTTGATGGATTTTGGGAAGAAGGGCTGAATCCATGGGATGTCGCGGCAGGGAAGCTTCTGATCGAAGAAGCCGGCGGCGTCGTGACATATTACGACGGCTCGAGATTCAGCATCTACAAACCACCCATCGTCGCGAGCAACGGAGCCATTCACAAACAGATGCTCGAGGTTTTGCGCTAGATTCCAACCTGAGAGGTTTCAAAACGCGGGGCAAGCCGCCCTTCCCAACCTGCGAATGTTTTAGCGCCTCGCTCGAACTCCGAAGTTCGAGATATTCGTAAGTCAGGAAGGTGGGCCTGCCCCAGATCACTCTACATATAATTCCGGCTAAGGAACGTACGCCGACTCGATAGGCTTGTCGCCCGGAGCGCCGAATTGGACCGAGGTAAAACCCGCCGTCGTTTGAAGTAGATACCAGAAACGCGTAGAAGCCCTAAAGACCGCAATATCCGCCTTTCCGTCCCCGTCGTAATCCGCAACCACCGGAACATCGCCGGTTGTCCCCCACGAAGCTCCCAGGAACGATTGCGGTCCCGTCAACAGAATGAAAAAGTCAGGTTGATTCGGGTCGGCAGAGGCGCGGAAAACCGCCGCATCCGTCTTGCCGTCCCCGTCGTAATCCGCCGGTACCGGTTTATCGGTTGAGACACCAAAAGGAAAGGCAACGTACGTGCTGTCACTGCTCCGGAAGAAATGCCATGTGCCGTCGGACGGACGGAATACTGAAAGATCGCCAATTCCATCGCCGTCAAAATCGAGGATTTGGGGTACGTCGCCATTGGATCCGAACTGTTGTGCAAAAAATTGATTGGTCAAGCTTCGGAGCTCGTACCAAACGCCATCCGACGGCCGAAACACGGCCAGTTCCGCACGGCCGTCGCCATCGAAATCGTTTGGCCTCGGAATGTCACCGCTCGATCCGAATTGTGTGATGGTCGCCGTCGATGTAAACGAGTTGAGGATGTACCAGACGCCACTCGACGGTCGAAAGACCGCGATGTCACTGCGATTGTCGCCGTCGAAATCAGCGGGCGTGATGACATCCGAGCCGAGTCCCCACTGCGCAATGATGCTCGAGCCTCCGCTGCCGAGGATGCTCCACATCGCCGTTGTCGGGGTGTATGTCGAGACATCGCTGCGCCCGTCGCCGTCGAAATCGAATGCCGCACGAGCGACGCGGGTCACGACGATATCATTGCCATCACCGCCGATGTACGTAATTCGAAAAGCGGTGTTGAGCGGGCCGGCGAAGACTGAGCCTTCGGGCGCGTTGAGAAAGGTTCCGCCGATCGCATCGGTGCCGTCATTGCGCAGAATCGTAAAAGAATCACCTGTGGCCGGACGGAAAGCGTTCCATGGAAGCGGGGCAAGGCGCGCATTCGCGAGATTGACCGCTCCGGATACGTTCAATTGATCGTGGCCATTTGTACCAGGGGTCGTCCCGCCGATCTTGCAAAGGTATGCCCCATTTGCGGTAAACGTAAGGCCATTTGAAATATTGAGAATGCCGGTCGGAGAGGTAAGGGTTCCGGCACTTATCCCGCCCTGAGTAACATTGACCGCTCCCACGGTACCGGTTCCGCCGAGGCCGCTTAATCCGAATGTTCCTCCGGTTGCGGTGCTGTTGACGGTAACCGGGCTGCCCGGAATGTTCGCATCGACGACAAAAATGCCGTTGTTGACGGTGATCGGCCCCGAGTAGCCAAGCGCGCTAATCACCGCACTTGCACCGGAACCGTTCTTTGTTATCGAACCCGACCCGGAAATCAGTCCGATACCTATCGTGCCGGATCCATCGAGCGTCAAGGGGAACGATCCCACCGAAACGCTGAGGATAGTGATCGTCGACGATGCGGCGGTCGCGGCAAATGTCTGGGCGGCGGCCAGTGTGATACCAATGTTGATCGTTTGGGTTCCGGCGCTGACAGCCATCCCGTTCGAAAGGCGCATAAGATTTCCGCTCA
>JBDTSA010000380.1:0-3048 GCA_039931335.1 Acidobacteriota bacterium | reverse complement strand
GTGTTTAGTGGTTCGGCTTTGAAAGCTAACCACTAAACACACGAAGCAACACGAAACCCGGAGCCTTCAGCCCAGCGCAGTGCACCACTCAGCGGTGACCCGGGCCATCTCGTCAAAGATATCTTCGGCGCTCGTCCGCGTCCGCTTCAGGACCTTGAAGCTGTGGTCGGCAGTTTCGAGAAGGTGAAGCTTCGCTCGCTCTCCAAGTTTCGCGATCACAGGTTCAAGCAGATCGAGTTCACCAAGCGGGTCGCGTGTCCCGCTTAAGAAAAGCATCGGGATGGTTACGTTGCTCAAATGGTCGGCGCGTTTGGTGTCAGGAGCTCCGGGCGGATGGAGTGGAAAGGCAAACAGTACGAGACCGACCACTCCTTCTAACGGTTCTTCGGACGCAGCGGTCGTTGTCATTCGTCCGCTGAACGAATGCCCGCCGGCGAGCAGGGGCAGATCGGGCGCCGCTTCTCGCGCTGCTTTCACCGCCGACCGTATCGTCGCAACGCAAACCGGATTCGGATCGCGCCCGCGTTTGTTCTCCGCGTATGGGAAGTTGTAGCGAAACGTCGCGATCTTTTGCGTCGCGAGGTGCTCGGCTATCGTCTGCAGCATCGGTGTCCGCATATTCGACGACGCACCGTGACCGAGGACGAGCATATGCGTCGAACCATCCGGCTGCATCAGCAGCGCCGACACTTCGCCTTTTGAGGAGGTGGCGAGAAACTTCAATTCAACAATGTCGCTATGTTCAGTCATCAAGCAAAACGCGCCGGGCTGCATTTCCGCACCTCATCGCGAGCCAAGATGCAAAAGCCCGCGCATAAGTAAGGGCGATACATCCAACATTGAGCATATCGCCCTCCGTCACCGTCGGGCTTGTGCACCTTAACCCCCGAACTTCTTTCCGAGGCAACAAGCCTTAAAGTAGTTACGTTTCAGTTGCCCCAACCCACGCTCAGACAATCGCGTCCGCAAGGGCATCGTCACCCGGCTCGCGTCGCTTCAAAAACAGTGCAACGAGCGCCGACAGAACGATTCCGCCCACGGAGAGCCGGAGCAGATTTGGCACGGCTATCACCATCGGACTAAGACTCGCCCGGATCGTCTCGAAGGAAAACGCACCCGTCGCGGCATACGTTCGCGCTACTTCATCGAGAAAATGCGGGTAAAAGAAATTGATCGAGATCAGATTGTAGATCGCGTACACCACGCCGGTGCCGATGCCGATCGCCGCTCCGGTTATAAACGCCTGCCCGTAGGTAAACTTTTCGGTCGTGTACTTGTCGCGATAGACCTTAGTCCCGAGAACGATGCACAGCAGCATAACGATGCTCGTGACGAGCATGCTCCATGGCGAAAAGTAGAAGCCTGAGAAGTACATGACAACGCCCGCCGCAGCCTGGATGAGGCCGGCAACGAGCGCAATAACAACGAGAGCGTTAAGGTTCCATTTCCGGGAATCCATGATCATCTCCTCGCCGATTTATTACGGCACGTTATGCCAAACGTTCGGCGCCGATGATACACCCATTCGCCGTCAGCGACCAGTGAAATTCTTCTTCAACCCCTGCCACACTTCGGAGTATTCATGCTGCAGTTCCGCGCAGTCCAACGCGAATTTTGTCGGCCTGATGATGTAGCGCGATTCGAACATGAACGCGAGCGTTCCCGAAAGTTTCTGCGGTTTGAGATCGGCGTTCGAAGCTTTCTCGAACGCGTCGAGGTCCGGGCCGTGGGCGGACATCTGGTTGTGCAGCGATCCGCCGCCGGGTACGAAACCTTCTTCCTTCGCATCGTACTGGCCGTAGATCAAACCCATGTATTCGCTCATCGTGTTGCGGTGATACCACGGCGGGCGAAAAGTGTCTTCGGCGACGAGCCATCGATCGGGGAAGATGACGAAATCGCAATTCGCGACGCCGGCTTCTCCCGAGGGCGATGTCAGCACGGTGAAGATCGACGGGTCGGGGTGATCGAACGAGATCGACCCGATCGTATTGAATCGGCGGAGATCGTATTTGTACGGCGCGTAGTTGCCATGCCATGCGACGACGTCGAGCGGCGAATGATCGGTCTCGCACGCCCAAAGATTGCCGCCGAATTTCGCGACCTGTTCCATCTCACCTTCACGATCCTCGTACCATGCGACCGGAGTTTCGAAATCGCGCGGGTTGGCGAGACCGTTGGCGCCGATCGGCCCGAGATCGGGAAGTCGAAACTGCGCACCGTAGTTTTCGCAGATATAACCTCGTGCCGGTTTTGGATTTTGGATTTTGGATTTTGGATTTTCAGAAGCCTGGGCTTGTCGTCCGACACCCTCCCTACCGATCGGGTTTCCGCCTTCGTCACCGATCGCAACTCTGAACTTTAGTCCGCGAGGCAAACAACAAACCTCACCGGGACTTACTTCGATCACGCCGAGTTCCGTGTAGATCGTTAAACTTCCCATCTCCGGGACGATCAGCATCTCGCCGTCGGCATTGTAAAAGAAGCGGTCCGTCATCGACGTGTTGCAGGCGTAAATGTGTACCGCAATTCCAGTCTGGGAAAAGCTGTCACCGTTTCCGGCGATCGTCGTGATGCCGTCAATAAAATCCGTCGGTGCAGTGGGCATCGCGATCGGATCCCAGCGGAGTTGGTTCGGCGTTGTGATAATTTCATCGAACGGCGAGGATCTGAAAAGCTTGTTTTCGATTTGGCGGAATGGTTTGTGAAGAACGCTCGGGCGGATGCGATAGGTCCATGTGCGTTTGCTGTAAGCGCGCGGAACGGTGAACGCCGTTCCCGAGAACTGTTCCGCGTACAAGCCGAGCGGCGCCTTCTGGGGGGAGTTTCGTCCGACCGGTAACGCACCCGTTACCGCCTCGGTCGCGAACTCGTTTCCAAAACCAGTTTGATATTTGAGAATCATCGGGACGATTTTGCCACGAAACATTAAGAGTGTCAGGTCGCTGGAATATTGACGCCCGGCTCCGCCCCCTAGGCGCCAAGTTAAGCGTGGAAGCCGGAGTCAGGCTTTGGCTCCGCGGTCGCGTAGCGGCCGTATGCATTTAG